>JBBWVR010000053.1:0-10158 GCA_050256315.1 Gammaproteobacteria bacterium
CGACGCTCTTCCGATCTACTCTAATCATTGTGTGGGCCAGTCTATAATTCGTTTTTTTGTTTTCGTCAGACATTAATTAACTCCTAATTTTGTTTATTGATTACGCGTCACAGCTACTGCGATCATTGTTTGGAATGCACGAACACTGTCCTCCCAATGGGGGGACAATAGACCGCCATTCTCTGCAACCGGCGAAGCTCTGCCGAGCTGCATGCGCTCGCATATTGCATGATCTTCTTTATGCACGTCCCACCATAATTGCTTTAACTCTTCTATCTCAGTGGCTGATAGTGATTGATCTTCGGTGGTATAAATCACTCTTTTTTGTGTCGTATGTCCTGAATCCACGGGCACACTCAAATACACCCCGAGTTGATCGGGAAAGTAGCGCCCAATAATAAAATTTGGAAAGAGAGTTAAGTAGCGTGAACTCACCGAAAGCGAGCCTTCCACCTGGTCACTATCATCCAAATCAACTGCACTGCCCAGACACACATCATCAACAATTGTATAGTGGTCTTCAAGCGGCTGATTGGTTGTAGTTTGGTGCACAAATTGAACGTGATAAGGCTCAATAAAGTTTTCAATAAGAAATTTCCAATTACACGAAACCTCGCCAAAATTCAGTGTTGCCACTGGCTTTGCCTGATCAAAATTTATGCCAGCCAAATGCCTAATCAAAGGGGCTGCATAATCTATAAAAGCTGGCGCATCACCGCTTAAATTAATAAAAATCCAATCATGCCAAACTGCCAGTCTAATAGACTGAAGGCCATGCGCCGACATCTCAAATCCTTCGGGATGATGCTCTTTACCGCCAAAAAAAGGGGTTGCACAAAGGTCGCCGTCTAAATTATAAGTCCAAGCATGATAAGGGCAGCATAACATAGCGCCGACATTCATCGGCTTATCGACCAGTTTTAAACATCGGTGGGAGCAAGCATTATGAAACGCGCCAATATCACCTTGTGCATTCTTGATGAGTAGAACAGGCTTTCCAGCCACTGTCACTGGCTGCGCATCACCCGGCTGGGCAAGTTCATGAGCAAAACCAACAAAAACCCAGTTGTCAGTAAAAAGCGTGTCGTACTCAGCTTGCAAAAACTGTTCATCGTTATAAGCTGTTGCCGGCAAACCATGTTTGAGGGCGCCCTGCTCAAAGAACGCAGAAAATTCAATTGTATTATTACTCATTAGATACTCCAATCAATAAGTAGTTAATATTCTATTTTGGAAAATTATAGCCTTATATTTTGCTTTAAGTGTAATTAATTATATTAATTTTTGTCAATATGCACATTTTTTTAATTAAAAATTAATTAATATGTAATAAATTTCGGTATTATTTGTGCATATACTTATTCGCAACAAGCGTCAAAAGGAGTGCAAATGAACAACATACATGAAGAGATTAAAATAAACTTTAAGGGATTTTCAGGCCACGGAATTGCGCTTTCGAACGATGTTGATGATGAAATCACCCGAGTGGGCCCTGGGTCGCCGGCTGGTGAATACTTACGCCGCTATTGGCATCCGGTTTTCCTATCAAAGGACTTGGGCGAACAGCCTGTTGCAATCAAAATATTAGATGAAGAGCTGGTCATATTTCGAAACAGGAGTGGCAACTTAGGCTTGGTTCATAAACACTGCCCTCACAGGCAAGCATCCCTTGAATTTGGGATGTGTACTGAGAGCGGCATACAGTGCTGCTACCACGGCTGGCATTTTGCCACCGATGGCAGTATCTTAGATGTGCCAGGGCAACCAGAAAAAGCAGCTGATATGATTAAGCAGAGGGTGAGGTTAGGCGCTTACCCTGCACACGAATACAAGGGTTTGATTTTTGCTTATATGGGGCCGATAGAATCGATTCCTGAATTTCCAGTGTATGACAGCTTTAATTTTGAAAACATGGAAATGGTTCCCTACAAAGCACCCTTTGGCTGTAATTGGCTACAAGTTCTCGATGCTATTGTTGATCCAATTCACACCGCCTTCTTACATTCCAACGTCAGTCGTGTGCAGTTTTCCGAGGGATTTGGAGAAGTCGGTCAAATGGATTTTTTTGAGCGTGACTCTTGGATTCTTGGCTGCAATAGCCGTCGTGTTGGCGACAATGTATGGCTTAGAATTAACGAAGTCATCCTGCCAAACTTTACCCAAGCGGGATCTGCATTCACAGCTGATGGCACTAAGGAGATCTTTTATGGTCGCAGTTCATTTACCCGCTGGGTAGTGCCTATCGATGACGAAACCACTATATGTTACGCCTGGGCAAACTTTGGCGAACGAGGCGACCCTCAAGAGTACAACACCCCTGAAGGACCGGAACTAATTGAACAAGGTGAGGTTTTTGATCGACCATACGAACAAAAACAAAAGTTCCCGGCTGACGTTGAAGCCTGTGAAGGTATGGGCCCTATTACTATTCACAGTAATGAGAATTTAACAACTAGCGATATCGGCGTTGCCCTAATGCGTCGAAAAATCCGCGAACAAATCCGCACCCTTAAGGCTGGAAATGAGCTAATGCATGTTAGCTCAACTGACACCGCATCAATTCCTACCTACGGTGGCGACACCGTTCTTAACATTCCACGCAAAACTGAAGATGATGAATTATCATTGCTGAGCAAGATTGCCCATGAATTTATCGAAATTCAGTTCGCAGTTGATGGCAGATCGGAAAATGAAAGAATTAATATCGTCACTGATAAATTAAAAGAAATGCAATCACGCTACAATTCCTCAGAATAATTCAAGAGAGAATCCTATGGATCAAAAAATTCGAGTTCACTTTAAAAGCAATCATGCCAACCCTGACTCATTTCCACCAACAATTGAGGGTGAGGCTGTCTTTGCTCTAACCGAAGAGCGTTACAACGATGCCTTAGAGAGGTATCCTGATTTAAAAGGAAAAATTGATCCAGTATTTGACTGGGATCTTGACAACTTCTACGAGTCAATGAAAACAGCAGAAGTGCTTGTTTGTTGGGATTTTCCAACCGAGAACCTGGCAGAGATTGCACCAAACCTTCGCTGGATTCATATTATTGGTGCAGGCGTTGAACATCTATGCCCAATGAACTGGGTGCCAGAAAATGTAACAGTTGTTAATAACCGAGGTGCACACGCTGCTAAGGCGGGCGAATTTGGCCTAATGAGCATTCTAATGCTACACACTCACATGCCTCAAGTGATTGCCAATCAACGCAACAATCACTGGGAATCGTTGTATTCGACACCGATTGCAGGCAAAACCTTGCTTGTGATTGGCACCGGTAATATCGGTCACTCTGCAGCCAAGCATTGCAAGATGGTGGGAATGCATGTGATTGGTGTTAGTCGCCATGGCAAGGTGTTGGATGGTGTTGACGAAATGGTCACCACTGAACACCTTGACGGTGTACTACCTAAAGCTGACTACATTTTTATGTCAACACCAAACACTGTTGAAACCAATAATCTGTTAAACCGAGAACGCCAAGCACTAATGAAACCTGGTGTTGGCATTATCAATGTTGGCAGAGCTGCAACGATGGATTACGATGCTTTGCAGGACAATCTTCATTCTGGCCACATCAGCGGCGCAATTATCGACGTATTTAACCCAGAGCCTTTGCCAGCAGACTCACCTCTTTGGGCGACGCCTAATCTGTTGGTGATGCCACACATCTCAGCCGATGATGGTGATAGCTATATTCCACTGACACTTGACTTGGTCTTTATAAATATGCAGCGCTATCTTGCTGGTGAAACGTTAAACAACTTAGTCAATCCAAATTTAGGCTACTAGACTCAACAGGAAAATCACATGAAAACAATTGCTTTTATCGGACTTGGCATTATGGGTGCACCCATGGCGGGACATCTAGCGGATGCAGGTTATCAAATTATCACAAAAACTCATAACAGCCCAATACCCGAAGCGCTCAAAGGTAAAGATGTCAAAGCAGTTGCCAGCTTATCTCAGGCTGCAGCTGAAGCTGACATCATTATCATAATGGTGCCTGACACTCCACAGGTCGAGGCGGTTTTATTCGACTCAGAAGGTATTGCTGCAGGACTAACTGCCGGTAAGATCATCATCGACATGAGCTCGATCTCTCCCATAGAAACCAAAGCTTTTGCTGAGCGAATCGAAGCACTTGGCTGCGAGTATGTTGACGCACCAGTTTCTGGGGGTGAGGTGGGCGCTAATAACGCTGCACTCACCATTATGTGCGGCGGAAAAGAAACAGTCTTTAAGGAGGTGAAGCCACTATTTGAAATCATGGGCAAGAACATTACCCTAGTTGGCGGCGTTGGCGATGGCCAAACCTGTAAAGTAGCCAATCAAATTATTGTTGCTCTCAACATTCAAGCTGTTTCTGAAGCTTTGGTATTTGCCGCAAGCGCGGGCGCAGATCCAGCGAAGGTGCGTGAAGCTTTGATGGGCGGATTTGCAGCTTCAAAAATTTTAGAGGTGCACGGAGAGCGGATGATTAACAGAACCTTTGATCCTGGTTTCCGCATCAAACTCCATCAAAAAGATTTGGGTTTAGCGCTCTCTGGCGCCAAGGCGCTCAATGTTGCGCTGCCCAATACTGCCAATTGCCAGCAAATGATGAACGTATGTGAATCTCTGGACTTGGCGGATAATGATCACTCTGCTTTGGTTCAAGCCATCGAACATCTCAGCAACAAAACACTTAATTAACTGCCTAGTTCTTGCAGCCGGCCCTGAGCAACCTTACGAGAGACACTGGTGAGGTGTTTTGATGGCTCTGTCAATGCCTCTTCTAGAGTAATATTGTCAGAGACAACGCCATAAACAGCATCAATTCCTTGCGCTTTAATTAAGCCAACATCGCCCTCAACCGATCCGGCAATAACAAACACCAGGCATTGATGTTGTTTAGCGCGTTTAGCAATACCTATAGGCGCTTTTCCATGCAAGCTCTGAGAATCAATACGCCCTTCTCCGGTAATGAGCAAATCAGCATTCTCAAGATGGCTTTCGAAATTAAGTGCATCAAGGACAATGTCGATGCCACTTTTGAGTTCTGCATTCAAAAATGCAAGAAAGGCAGCACCCAGGCCGCCGGCAGCGCCTGCACCAGGCACCCGAGCAACTTCTTTTCCGGTTGTTTGATGGACAATCTTAGCATAATGCGCAAGACTAGCATCGAGCTCGGCGACCATTTGAGCATCAGCACCTTTCTGCGGCCCAAAAATCGCCGATGCACCCTGCTCGCCAATCAATGGATTATCAACATCGCAAGCCACCTTAAAGCTGACATTCTGCAAACGCCCGTCCAGCGAACTCGTATCAATACAACTTAATGCACTTAGGCTACCACCACCCTTGTTTAGTTCGTCACCCTCAGCATCTAATAATCGCACGCCAAGCGCTTGCAACATACCAGCACCACCATCATTGCAGGCGCTACCGCCTAGACCAACAATAAAATGGTGAGCACCATGATCAAGTGCGGCAAGAATCATCTCACCCAAACCATAACTGCTCGCCAACATTGGATTTCTCTCATCAAAATCTAGCATATCCAGGCCGCAAGCAGCAGCTACTTCTACAACCGCTATTTGTGAGTTGCCAAGCAACCCCCAACAGGCATTTACAGCATCACCCAAAGGGCCAGAAACCATTAATGAATTGAGTTGACCTGTTGTCGCGGCAACCAATGTTTCGGTTGTTCCCTCACCGCCGTCAGCAATTGGAAGTTGCACAATTTCAGCCGCAGGAAAGACATCAGAAAAACCTTTGGCTATCGATGCTGCCGCCTCTTTGGCGGAAAGGCTTCCTTTAAAAGAATCGGGTGCAATAACAATTTTCATAATCCAACTTTATTCATGATGGAAATTCGTAGACTGCAGTTAAGAGGCAAATAATTAAGAATACTTTTTACCCCAAATCTCAAGACTGCTGGTTGCGAGAATAATAACCAAAATACCCAGCCATTGTGAGAGGGCGAGTGAATTATGGAAAATGATAATACCAATCATAATTGTAAATATGGGCTCAAAAAACATCACATTAGATGTGCGAACGGGGCCAATTTTTGCAATCGAATAAAAGAAGAAGTAAAACCCGCCGATCATCCCAACGGCAGAGGCCAAGCTCCACTGTATCATTTCGTAGGTTACTGAGGCAATAGGCTCTGGCGTGCCAATAAAATAAATCAGTGCAAATACACCTGTTGGTAATATCATCAGGTATTTAATCAAACCCCAGCCCGGCTCCACGTCTTCATGACGTGAAAGAATATTAACCGCTGCTTGGGCAATAGATGCAATCGTTCCCCAGAAAACGCCCCAAGCGTTCCAATCAGAAGAATCGCCTTGCACCATTAGCCAAATACCAAAGAGAGAGACAATTAGCGCAGTCGCTGATATGAGGTCAATAGAGCGACTCTTCATCACCGAATTGGCAAAAAAAGTAAACAAAGGAAAGGTGTAAATCACAACAACCGCTAAACTGAGCGGAATCAACTTGAGTGAATACATATAACAGCCGACAAATATCGCCTGCAAAATGCTGATTGCAATCAGCCTCATATAAAGTGATTTCGTTTTTTTCTTTTTGCTAGGCTTATCTAGCGCACTTGAGAGTATTAGCGTTGTTGTGTAGCGAACACACAGCAAAAGAAAAACGCTACCACCTGCGGCATAATACAACGGCGCCATCGAGGCAGCGAATGAAAAAAAGAGCGCCGAGACGATAGCTGAAAGGATATTTGCAGAGAGTAACGCTTTCATAGAAACTGAGATAAGACCGCATAGAAAGCCTGCATTTTATAACTCAAAAATGGAGAGCGTCAAGCTTTATCTTTAATCTTGAGAAATGCCTATTTACTGAGATTAACCCTCATTTTTTTTGGATTGTTGGTGGTAAGTGAGGATGCGCCCCAACTCAACATACGCTGCGCCCAAGCCGAATCATCAATTGTCCAGCCGGTATGGTATGACAAACCTAGAGAAAACACCGCATCAACCAACGCTTTTGAATTCTCATTGTTCGAGCTCAAGCCATCTGCATCAATTTCAGTTAGCACTGAAGTTATTTTCTCAATATCAAAATCCGTCTCAAAGTCATTAAGCCAGTTAACTTGATACTGAGGCGCCAACGCTTTGCACGCCTTAATAACGCCCGCATCAAAAGCAATAATAACAATTTGCTCTGCACTTAAGCTTGATTGCCTTAGTTGATTCACCAATATCGGCACGATTTCAGCACCACACTTGATTTCGATAAGAATTTTCTTGCCACTCGGGATGGTGTCAATCACCTCACTCAAAGTTGGAATCAATTCTTGCGAAAACTCCTTTGCACGATAACTGCCTATATCGATAGCTTTCAATTCTTGCAGGGTGGATTCGGCAACAATGCGTTTTTTATCACCGACACGCTCGGTATTATCGTCATGAATACAAACAATTACACTGTCTTTCGTTAGCCGAAAATCACCTTCAATCGCGTCCGAATTTTGTTGCCAAGCAAGTTTAAATGCCGCTAGAGTGTTTTCTGGTGCGTCGCCAGAAGCGCCTCTATGAGCAACTATTATCATAGGAACTTTCTGACAAGTTTTTCACCCAATGCGCGTGAGGTTGTCCACTTACCGCCAAAGACGGTGATGATCTCGCCATTTTGTTCTATCACGTATTCTCGTGATGCCTTATTAAGGTTTTTGTGCGAAATTAATAGCGGTCTTAAACCGGCATAATTACCAACAATATCCGACTTTGTAACGCCGTCACTAAAATAATGTTGGTAAGCAGCCAGCAAATAGTTGATTTCTTCGCTCGACGCTTTAATCGGCTCATCAATCAATTGACGCACTTCGGTTGTGCCAACAAGCGTCTTGCCATGATGAGGCAATACAAAAAAGACACGCTCTTCATTGGGCACTTCCAGTATAAAGCCACTGTCCAATGGCCGATCAACAATAATATGCGACCCCCGAATCAAATCAAGATGAGCTTCAGTATTGATGTTGGAGCGTTGCAACAAAACCTCAGCCCAAGGGCCAGCAACATTAATGACTTTGTCAAACTGATGGCACTCTCCCGACTCTAAGTGAATTGTACCGTCATTATCCAGTCGACCAACAGGGCTGTTTTCAATAATCCTACAACCCGCGGAGCGCAACTCATCTGCCAACATCAGACCTAAATTCTTATCGTCCATTTGTCCATCTGAATAACTGTAAATAGCCGACAAATTGCTTTTGTTAAACTGAGGAAACTGCTTAGAAAATTCATCGATATCTTCTTTACGATGTTTTTGGATCGCATGCTTGCCAGCTAAAATATCATAAAGGTACAGACCAACACGAACCATCCAAGCAGGGCGTCTGCTTGTCTTATAAACAGGCAGATAAAAACGCAATGGATGCGTCAATTCACTTGATTTATTGAGCCAATATTTTCGCTCTTTGAGTGACTCTCGCACCAAACGAAACTCGGCATGCTCCAAATAACGCAGACCGCCATGTAAGAGCTTGGAAGAATTAGCACTGGTCTCATTCATCAAAGAACCGCGCTCAAACAGTGTGACATTATGGCCTTTTTTCAAAGCCTCTGAGGCCACGCATAATCCATTGATGCCACCACCAACAATGCCAATTTTCATTTAGATTAAATCAGTATTTACTAAGCTTGCATTATAGGGCTTAGTGAACAAGAAAATACAAAAGAAGCTTTAATTACGAGAAAAAAATGCCCTCTTTAAACCGGCCATTAATAGTACCGCATTATTGCAGTAATTCATAATAACTCTCCTCAATTAGAACAATGAAATCGCTAATTCCATCCAATAACTTGGCATCAGACCGATCACTAAAATAAGAATACCATTGACAGATAAGACAACTTTCATGTCTATTGGTGCGGTGACTACAATCTCTTGATCTGCATCATCAAAGTACATGGTTTTGATAATTTGTAAATAGTAGTAAGCACTGATTACAGCAAAGACAACCGCGGTGATTGCTAAGTAAACATAACCTGCAGAGATCACTTGCTGAAGAATGAATAGCTTAGAGAAGAAACCAATAAACGGCGGCACGCCAGCCATTGAAAGCATGACAACAAGCATGATTAGCGCAAACCAAGGCGAGTGCTTGCTAAGCCCTCTAAAGTCGGAAACTTGCTCAGCTTCAAAGCCTTGCTTGTTGAGAGCAATGATTGAGCCGAACGCGGCCAAACTCATCAAAATGTAGACCAACACATAGAATACAGCCGCACCGTAGCCTTCAATAACGCCAGTAGCAAAACCAAGCAAAATAAAACCAATATGTGAAATTGTCGAATAGGCTAAAAGACGCTTGATATTAGATTGCATCAAAGCAACCAATGAGCCAAGAGCAATGGAAAGAATCGCGAGCACCATGAATAGATCCGACCAGTACGCTTGCATCGCGCCAAGACCATCAATCATTAAACGCACCAACATCGCTGCAGCAGCAATTTTGGGTACGGTTGATAAGAACATTGTAACCGAAGTCGGCGCGCCTTGATAAACATCCGGCACCCACATGTGGAATGGCACAGCGCCCAGTTTGAAAGCAATACCAATGACCAAGAACACTAGGCCAAAATTAAGAATAAGCACTTGCTCTGAGACCAAGGTCGCGCTTGTGGCGAACGTCGCAATTTGGGCAATATCTAAAGCGCCAGTAATACCGTAAATCATCGACATGCCGTAGAGCAATAAGCCCGAGGCGATTGCACCCAGTACGAAATATTTCAACGCAGCTTCAACGGCTGTTGCACGGTCTCTGGCGATGGCAATCAGCGTGTACAAAGACAACGACATAATTTCTAGGCCGAGGTAAATCGTTAGTAGACTGTGAGCCGAAATCATCACCATCATGCCAAGTATTGAAAGCAAAGCAAGGACAAAATATTCGCCTCTAAACAAATTATGTACCTTGAGGTAGTGGCGAGTGTAGACAAGCGCCACCATGGCAAAGCCCATGGTAAGGACCTTAAAGGTTGAGCCCATCGTATCAAGCACAAAAGTGCCGTCGAAAATAACTTCAGATTCACCGATTAAGGTAAAGGCTAAGTAGCCAGTAACAAATAAAGGGATTTGCGTTAAGTAATAAGTCAGATTTTGAAAACGCTCAGAGGTGTATAAATCAAGCAGAAGAATCACGA
>JBBWVR010000054.1:0-8835 GCA_050256315.1 Gammaproteobacteria bacterium
GGCAAACCACAGTGCGTAAGTCGAAATCTTTACGGGTGGCTTAAAGACGACAAAATCACCAAAGCGTTCAACCATAAAGCTGTGAATTTCATCATCCGTTTTGCCGCTGATAATCAACTGCTGCACCTTCTCCCGGAGATCAAGAGCCAGAGAGGCATTTGAGCCGCCAATGCTTTGACCCTGACAAACAGGACAGCGAATTTCATCAATTAAATCTTGATAACGCTGCTCTTGTTGGGCAGACGAAAATTCTTTTACATCAATACTCTGTGCAGAAACACCTTGAATAAGTAAAAGTAGAAGTGCAAATTGAATAAAATAGCGCATTCAAAAACAGTTGTTTTTTAAAGCTTAAATTTTAACGTATGCCACTTATCACCTTAGACAATATTTCCCTACGTTTTGCTGAGAAGCCTATTCTTTGTGAAGTTAATGCCACCATTCATAGAGGCGACAAAATTGCACTGATTGGACGCAATGGCGAGGGTAAGTCAAGCTTTATGAAGGTGTTGGCGGGCATTATTCAAGCTGACGACGGCAATCTAAAAGTCAAAAATGGCACAACAATAAGCTATCTAGAGCAATCGCCACCCGATGATAACGACCTAACTTTATTCGAAACCGTTGCCCAAGGTCTTGGTGATATTGGTGAACTATTAGCCAAATACCAAATCTGCTTGAACAGTGGCGATATTAACGAAAGCGCCACTTATCAAGATGAAATTGAGCGCAAAGACGCTTGGCACTATCTCAATAAAATTGAAACCATACTTAATCGCTTTACCCTTGACTCGAAGGCCACACTTGCAACTCTTTCAGGTGGTTGGCGACGACGCGTAATGCTTGCTAAGGCATTAATTCAAGAGCCTGATTTGCTATTACTGGATGAGCCAACCAATCATATGGACATTACCGCCATCTTGGATTTGGAAAAAATGCTCAAAGATTTCCATGGCACACTAATATTGATTAGCCATGATCGTTCTTTTGTACAAGGCATTGCCAACAAGGTGTTTGATTTAGATCGAGGCAATTTGGCAATTTTTGACTGCGGTTATTTGGATTACATTAAACGCAAAGACAATTTACTAAACGCCGAAGATTTAGCCAATTCAAGATTTGACAAAAAGCTTGCCCAAGAAGAGACCTGGATTCGCCAGGGAATCAAGGCAAGACGAACAAGGAACGAAGGCCGTGTTAGGGCCTTGCAAGAAATGCGTCAAACATTTGTTAGTCGACGAAAACAGCAAGGAAAGGCTAAAATTCACACACTTGAAGACGAACATCGCGTCTCTAAAATTGTCTTTGAAGTTAAGAAAATTAGCTATCAAATTGGCGAATTAGAGCTTGTTAAAGAGTTTTCAGCATTGATTTTGAAGGGTGAAAAAATTGGCATTATTGGTGGCAATGGCTCTGGAAAATCCACACTGATCCGCCTCTTGCTTGGTGAATTGCGGCCCGATAAGGGCAATATTCGCCGCTCAAAAACTATTGAACTCGCCTACTTTGATCAGATGAGGGAAATGCTTGAACCGAATATGAAAGCAATGGATTTCGTTTCTGGTGGTCGAGATTATATTAACATCAATGGTAAAGACAAGCACGTTATCGGTTATTTACGCCAGTTCCTATTCACAGGAAAACAGGCGATGGCACCCATTCGAATGTTCTCTGGTGGTGAAAAAAACCGACTAATGTTGGCTAAAATCTTATCTCAACCCGCCAACTTGTTGGTACTTGACGAACCAACCAACGATCTGGATGTGGAAACCCTAGAATTGCTCGAAGAAATGTTGGTTGATTACAGTGGCACCGTTCTCCTTATCTCACACGATAGAACCTTCCTTAACAATATTGTCAGCTCAACCATTGTCATGGAGGGTGATGCTGTCATTGAACAATATGTTGGCGGCTACGACGATTATCTTCGCCAACGTTCCGAGCAATTAGAGCGTAAAAGTAAAAGAAAAACAGGAGCAGTCGCCAATAAACCAAAAAAAGCACAAACCAAACTCTCGTATAAAAAACAACAGCAGTTAAATGAACTTCCTGGGAAAATTGAGAATCTCGAAAACAGCATTGCCATTGCGCAAGAACAACTGTCAGATCCAGCTTTTTATCAAAACCCAGTCGCCCAAAACATAACCATTGAGTTAAGTAAAATGGAGCTCGAATTAGAACAGATGTATGACATATGGAGCGAACTGGACAATGGATAAAAACAAGATACCTTTAATTGTTGATCTGGATCACACTCTTATTAATACCGATCTTTTGCTGGAGTCGTCTAAAGGTGTTCTTGGTAAATCCCCATGGTTAATTTTTCACTACCTATACTGGCTTTCAAGGGGCAAAGGCTATTTGAAAGATCAGCTGGTTAAGCGTTTTGAGATTAATATCGTAGAGCTTCCTTTTAACGAAACAGTCATCGCCTACATTCAAAAGAAAAAGAAACTCGGCAATACTGTCATATTAGCAACAGCGTCCCACAAAAACTACGCCTATGCTGTCGCCAAACATTTAAAGATTTTTGACGATGTAATGGCGAGCAATAAAGACTTTAACCTTTCAAGTCATAACAAAGCTGAAAAACTCATCCAGCGCTTTGGCGACGGTCAATTTGATTACATGGGAGACCACATGCGAGATTTGCCCGTATGGGAGGCCTCAAACCTTGCAATCATTGTTAACGCAAGCAAGCGCATAATCAAAAATACTGGCCACTTAAATACGCTTGTTTTATCAAAAAAAGGTCAAAAACCAGTAACCAGCAACTCTAAAGAATAAAGTACCACAAAAACTGCAAAGGCAGCAAGAAGTCCAAATAACATAAGCTTGTAAAAGGAAATCTGTTTTCCCAAAAAGCGCCTATCTACAAACCAAATCACGTAGCTGACAATAAAAGCGATAAATAATAATTTAAGAATGGGTGCCATAGAATTAATGTCCTTGTTAAAAGTTTCTAAAAATACTTATTTGAAGCTTTCCAATATTTTAGCCGCCAACTTCTCATTAATGCCGCTTACTTTTTGCAATTCATCAAGACTCGCCTTTTGAATCTCTTGCAGTCCACCAAAGTGGTTAAGTAACGCCGTACGCTTATTGGCGCCAATACCTTTCACCGCCTCAAGTACAGAAGTGTTTCGTTTTTTCGCTCTTTTTTGGCGATGATTTTTTATCGCAAAACGATGCGATTCATCGCGAATGTGATTAATTAACAACAATGCGGGGTCATGTGGCGGCAAATTAATGCGCTTTACCTTCTCATCTTCAATAACAATTAAGGTTTCTAGGCCAGCCTTTCTACCTTCGCCCTTTGCAATACCCACCAATTGAATCGACTCCACGCCAATTGAATTCATCACCATAATTGCTTGGTTGAGCTGACCCAAGCCGCCATCAATAAAAACCACGTTAGGTAGTGCTTCACTAGCTTGTATGAGGCGGGAGTATCGACGAAAAACAGCCTGATTCATCGCAGCATAGTCATCCCCTGGGGTAATGTCCTTAATGTTAAATTGACGATATTTAGATGTTTTTGGCAGGCCTTTTTCAAACACCACACAGGAGGCAGTTGTCGCCTCCCCCATGGTGTGACTGATGTCAAAACACTCCATCCATTCTGGCAGCTCATCAAGGGCAAGCGTTTTTTGCAAAGATTCAAGCTGTGTTTTCTTGGTAAAGCCAGACAATAGGCGTTGCTTAAGAGACTCTTTGGCATTTAACGTTGCAATTTCCAAAAAATGCTTTTTTGCAGCGCCGGGTGACTGAATTAATTGAGTCGATAATGCGCCGGCAATAAGCGCCTTATCGGTCAACTTATGACTGACAAGAATCTGCTTTGGTGTTTTCTTACCAAGATAATACAAAGGCAAAAAAGCGCTTAATACAGTGCCGCAATCTTTTTCAGCGGTATGCTTTGGAAAAAAACTCTCTGAGCCGATTTGTTTTCCAGAGCGCACAAACAGCACTTCAACACAATGTTTATTAGATTGCTCAACAACACTAGCCACATCCATATCCGAAGAGAATTGAGATCCATGCTGCTCCTGTATAGTGCGTAATCCAATCAGTTGATCTCGATAATTTGCTGCAGCTTCAAAATCTAGATCAATAGAAGCTTGTGTCATCTTGTTTGAAACATTATTCAGTAACTTTACACCCTTTCCTTTCAAAAACAACGTAACCATATCGACATCATGCTGATACTTTTTATCGGTTATTTTCTCGACACAAGGCGCACTACAAAGTCCTATTTGATATTCAAGGCAAGGTCTGGATCTTGCCCGATAAAAACTGTTAGTACACTGTCTCACTTTGAATATTTTCTTTAAAAGAGCCAGAGCATCCCTCGCCACATAAACAGAAGGATAGGGGCCAAAATATTGATTTTCTGAGGTTTTTTTACCGCGATGAAGCCCGAGCCTAGGATGTTTGTCGCCACTAATAAAAATGTAAGGGTAGCTCTTTGAATCCTTAAGAAGGATATTGTATTTAGGCTTGTGCTGCTTAATAAGATCGTTCTCTAAAAGCAGTGCCTCGGTTTCTGTTTTGGTAATGATAACTTCAAAAGTGTCGATTTGCTTTTTTAGTAGACTTGTTTTGTTGTGCACTTTTGACTCAACAAAATATTGCGAAACCCTTTTTTTCAGATTTTTTGCCTTACCAATGTAAATTATTTTTTTGCTGCGATCCAGCATTTTATACACACCCGGGCTAGAGCTCAAATGCTTTAATTTGTCCTTTAATGTTTGACCTGTCATTTCAATCAGAAATCACTCAAAAGATAGTAAAATAACCGCTAAAGTATTTATCACACACCATGAAAACACTTAACAATATTTTAAAGGCATTTCTTTTAAACATTCTATTTATCGGTGCAGCATTTTCTGCAACCACCTGCCCTGCTCTGTCAATCGATAAAAACTACATTTCTCCGGCCACACAAGCTGAGGCAGTCATCGGCAACGCCTTATGTGCATTAATTCAACTTAAAAAAGACGGTGAATATCGATATTTCAATGTGCTCGATCTCATCAAAACACAAGTCATTCCATTTATTGACATTCCATACACCACCGAACTGGTCCTGGGCGAACACTGGGAGGGGCTAAAACCTAACGAAAAAAAGGCTTTTGAGGCCGACATAGCCAAGTCACTGATTGAGGACTACGTTGGTTTATTAGTCAATTATGGCAAATTCGAAAGTATCTATGTTGAGGTTGATAAAAACATCATTCTTGAAGGGAAAAAGTCTGAAATAAAGATATACACCTCGACTGGCAGCGACAGAGAGATAACCGCAATAACCCTCAAAATGGTTCGCAACAACAAGCAATGGCGTGTTTACGATCTTATTTATCAAACCATCAGTATCTTAGATATCGAGCGAATGAGCTACGGGGCTAAAATCCATCGCTATGGGTTATACAATCTTCTTCAAAAAATTTAATAATGTACAAACTGGTTATTCAAGGTGGGACACCTCTCAACGGTGATATTAAAGCGTCTGGTTCAAAAAATGCTGCCCTACCGATATTTTTCTCCTCCATTCTTGCAGACGAGCCCTTAAGGCTTTCAAATACGCCGCAATTGAGTGATATTTCAACAACGCTACGATTGTTGATGGACATGGGTGCTAATTTTATTTTAGAGGCCGATGGTTCAATTCTCATTGACTCTTCAAACTTAACAAACTTAGTCGCAGACTATTCGCTCGTTAAAACAATGCGCGCCTCAATTCTCTCTCTTGGCCCCATGTTGGCAAAATATAAAAAGGTAAAAATTTCCCTCCCTGGTGGTTGCGCTATTGGCACTCGCCCAGTTGACCTACACCTAAAAGCCCTTGAAGAAATGGGCGCTAACATTGAAGTAAAAAATGGCTACATTTACGCCAGCACAAAAAAATTAGTGGGCTGCCAAATTAACTTTGACTTGGTATCAGTCACAGCAACTGAGAATGTTCTTATGGCTGCAACGCTTGCAGAAGGCGTAACAACCATTAATAACGCCGCACAAGAGCCGGAAGTGACTGACTTGATTTATTGCTTGCGAAAAATGGGTGCAAAAATATCCGGAGAAAATACCTCAACACTCATTGTTGAAGGTGTTGACCGCCTTAATGGTGCTGAATACAACATCTGCCCAGACAGAATCGAAGCAGGCACTTATTTGGTTGCTGCAGCAATTACTGGCGGCTGCATAACAGTAAAAAACATCCAACCCGATGCAATGCGCGCAGTTATTGGCAAACTAATTGAAACCGGGGCTGATATTCAAACTAGTGAAAATTCTGTCAAACTGGACATGAAAGGCAGGCGACCTAAGGCCGTTAACGTCAGAACAAGCCCACACCCGAATTTTCCGACCGACATGCAAGCACAATTTGTTGCCCTCAACGCAATTGCCGAAGGCAGTGGCACAATTACTGAAACCATTTTTGAAAATCGCTTTATGCACGTGCCCGAGCTATGCCGAATGGGTGCAGACCTCAAACTACAAGGTAACACAGTTATATGCAAAGGGATAAAATCGCTCTCTGGCGCTAATTTGATGGCAACCGACCTAAGAGCATCTGCCAGCCTAGTATTGGCAGGCGTTGCTGCACATGGCACAACAACCATCGAACGCGTTTATCACCTCGATCGTGGCTATGAATCGATTGAAGAAAAATTTAAAATGCTAGGCGCGAATATCGAGCGTGTTCAGCATTAACTTTTATAAAAAAACATTATGTTAACAATCGCCCTTTCAAAAGGCAGAATATTAGAACAAACGCTTCCTCTACTTGAGAAAGCAGGTCTTGTCGTCTCTACTGAAGAGCTTAGAAGCAGAAAACTCATTCTTGACACCAATCTTGATAACGTTAAAGTTATCATTATCAGAGCAAGCGACGTCCCTGTTTTTGTCCAGCACGGCGCTGCCGACATCGGTATAGCGGGTAAAGACGCTCTACTTGAGCACGGTGCTAATGGGCTTTTTGAATTGTTAGATCTTGGCATTGCCAAATGTCGCCTTATGGTTGCAGCTGAGCCCAGTCAAAACCTGAATCAAAGCACCCTGAAAATTGCAACAAAATATGTCAACTCCGCTAAACAATATTTTCAAGCCAAAGGCCAGCAAGTAGAAGTTATTAAGCTTTATGGTGCTATGGAGCTTGCCCCAATCGTTGGTCTGGCGCACTGTATCGTTGATTTAGTTGATACTGGAAACACACTCAAAGCCAATGGCTTGATTCCTCTTGATCACATTCAAGACATTAGCTCACGCCTTGTTGTTAACTCGGCCTCCTTTAACACCAAGCACACGGAGATTAAAGATTGGGTTACTCGTATCGAGGCTAATTTATGATAGCTAAACTTTCGTCTCAACAACCTGACTTTGATGAAAAGCTTGCTTCTCTACTGGCCTGGGAAGGCGTCTCCAATAATGAAGTAGTATCAACTGTTGACAATATTATTTCGTCAATCAGGGTCGATGGCGACAAAGCCCTAATTAATTACTCTATCCAATTTGACGGTGTTAGTGCAACATCGATGGCCGATCTAACGGTTAGCCAAAATGAGCTAAAAGAGGCTTTTGATACATTAGCTAGCAAAGAAAAAGAAGCATTAAGTACGGCCGCTGATAGAATTAAAAACTATCATCAAAAACAAACTCAACAGACTTGGACGTATACCGAGAGCGATGGCACCACTCTGGGGCAAAAAATCACCCCTTTGGATAGAGTTGGTCTGTACGTTCCTGGAGGCAAGGCAGCTTACCCTTCCTCGGTACTGATGAACGCTATCCCAGCAAAAGTTGCTGGCGTTGTAGAGCTTATTATGGTGGTTCCTACACCGGGTGGCCAAGTTAATCAACTGGTGCTCGCGGCGGCCCATATTGCTGGTGTTGACCAAGTATTTACTGTTGGTGGCGCACAAGCGGTTGCAGCCCTTGCTTACGGCACTGAGAGTGTGCCAAAAGTGGATAAAATCGTAGGGCCTGGCAACATTTATGTTGCTACCGCAAAACGCGCAGTTTTCGGCCAAGTTGGTATTGACATGATTGCCGGCCCTTCTGAAATACTGGTAATTTGTGACGGTAACACCAATCCTGACTGGATTGCAATGGATTTATTCTCACAAGCCGAACACGACGAAGATGCACAATCTATTTTATTGTGCCCTAATCAATCATTTATTGATCAAGTTGAAGAAAGTATTAAAAAGCTTTTACCAACAATGGACAGGCAAGATATTATCCGCACAGCACTCAAAGACCGTGGCGCTTTGATTTGTACTCAAGATATAGCTGAAGCCATTAAGATTTCAAACACTATCGCACCGGAACATTTAGAGCTCTCAGTCGACAATCCCGAAGCACTCCTTGACGACATTAAACATGCAGGCGCGATTTTCATGGGTAAATACACTTGTGAGGCGCTGGGCGATTATTGCGCAGGACCGAATCACGTATTACCAACTTCTGGTACTGCACGCTTCTCTTCTCCTTTGGGTGTTTACGATTTCCAAAAGAAATCCAACTTGATTATGGTTTCCAGTGAAGGCGCAAATACTTTAGGCCAAATTGCAGCGACACTTGCTGACGGTGAAGGTTTGCAAGCCCACGCAGAATCTGCAAGGTATCGTATCAATAATTAGCTATTTCGATTTTTTCTAATTTTTTTCAGTGAACTACTTAAATCCGCGTACAAATTAAAAAAACCATCAAAATAGGCTGTTTTTGGCTTGTAAAGGGCGTTTTTAGTAGTTTATGTTGAAGGTTTTTGTAGCTAAGAACCTCATAATTAAGATTTAAAATATTATTATTTAACAGTGGCTTTAGCTCTTTGTA
>JBBWVR010000055.1:0-2297 GCA_050256315.1 Gammaproteobacteria bacterium
ACCACAAGACATCAGCACCACCATGAACCAAACCTTCGGCTTGAGCTCTAAATGCATCCGTCGCCTCCTTCGGCGTCATTAGCCCATGAGGCTCAATCATTTCACCTGTTGGCCCCATTGAGCCTGCAACAATCACCAATCGATCAGCACCATCTGCCACCTCCCTGCCAATGATAGCTGCAGCCTTATTTAACTTAAAAACCTGACTTTCAAACTTATGCAATTTAAGACGAAACGAAGTACCACCAAAACTATTGGTCAGAAAAAGATCTGAGCCCGCATCAACAAACCCTTGGTGGAGAGCACGAATTCTATCGATATGATGCACATTCCATGGCTCCGGGGGGTCGCCCGTTTCCAGGCCCATTCCAAACAGATTTGTACCGGTGGCACCATCAGCCAAAATATGTTTTTTTTGTTCGAGAATCTTTAAAAAATTATTCATAAATTCTTCCCTTGTAATTACAATGTATATACAAAACTTGCCTGAGTTTAGCTGAAATAAACCGTATTGACAATATCATACAGTTAGAATGCTTTTGTAGCAGTGTTTTTCAGTGATTTTCAACAATTACTTCATGGAATATTTTTATGTAAAATTTGTGATATTAAAGCTATTTTTTTTCTTAACAACACCTATAATCAGTAACAAATAACCAATTCACGCACTGTGATACTTTTTAAGACAATTTTGTTAAGCGCAATTCAGCCAAATTCAGCTCGAGCTTGTCGCGAAAGTTATTTATCAAGAAACTCTACACTTGAGTACTCCTTTTCAATCAAACCACTTAAATAATGAATAACCAATCCAACGCGCATCAAGATGTTATTGAGCGCTTTATTAATTATGGTGAAAACAATTTTGAGTCTAGCACTCAACGACTAATAGGCAATAACAATTCTCAGCAACTTGGTGTACTTCGCTTAATTTACGCCTATCGATTTTCGGGACACCTTAGAGCAAAAATTGACCCTTTAGGGCGTCCAAGACATCACGCGACAACGCCGTTTAAAATTTCCGAATTTGGGCTGCTGGAGTCCGACTTAGATAAGCCTTTTGACATAGGCTCCTATCAAGGCGCTAATTGTTCAACATTACGAGAATTGATCAACTCCCTCGAAACAACTTATTGTGGCAGTCTGGGTGTGGAATATATGCACATCCCCAACATTGAGGAAAGACGCTGGGTTCAGACCCGCGTTGAAACTTACGGCTCCCAGCCCGAAAACAGCTCTCAGTTCAAAAAATGGCTACTGCAACGCCTAACCGCAGCAGAAGTTTTTGAGAAATTTCTACACAATAAATATGTTGGTCAAAAGCGCTTTTCACTCGAAGGCAGCGATTCTTTAATACCATTACTCAATGTATTAATTGAGCATTCTGGCTCGTATTCGATGAAGCGCATTTGTCTTGGTATGGCGCACCGAGGTCGACTTAACGTGCTTATTAATATTATGGGCAAACGTGCTGAGAATTTATTTAAAGAGTTTGCTGGCGATTTGGACCTCAGTGCAAACCAGACAGGAGATGTGAAATACCACCAAGGCTTTTCATCAGACATTGGTACTGCTCAGAATGCAGTCCATCTCGCTTTAATGTTCAATCCCTCACACTTGGAATTGGTTAACCCTGTCATTGAAGGATACACACGCTACCATCAAGATATTGTCGGCGATGAAAATGGTGAAGTAATCCTGCCGGTATTAATCCATGGTGATGCCGCATTCTCTGGACAGGGCGTTGTCATGGAAACCCTTAATATGTCACAATCGCGTGGCTATAGCACCAAAGGCACCATTCATATTATTATCAACAACCAGATAGGATTTACCACCAGTAAACAGCGCGATGCAAGATCAACGGACTATTGTACAGACGTGGTGAAAATGGTTAATGCGCCGGTTTTTCATGTCAACGCTGAAGATTTAGATATGGTTAGCTTTGTTACTCAGCTTGCGCTAGATTACAGGATGCGCTACAAAAAAGATGTTGTTATTGACCTAATGTGTTATCGACGCCATGGTCACAACGAGGCCGATGAGCCGGCTGTTACCCAGCCAATGATGTATGAGACTATTCGCAAAATGCCAACAACGCGTGCACACTATGCAGAATCGTTAATGACTCAAGGTATTATTACTCAAAAAGAAGTTGACGAGATGGTTAGTGACTATCGCCAAAGACTTAAAGATGGTGAACGAGTTGCTTATAATATTATTCCGCCAACGCAGAAACGTCAGTGGAAACTTGACTGGGAGCAGTATTTTAATACCGAATGGACCGCGCCCTACAACTC
>JBBWVR010000056.1:0-5237 GCA_050256315.1 Gammaproteobacteria bacterium
GGCTTTCACCAAGCCACCGATTAATCCTAAAGAATGGCGCAAACAAAATAAAAAATAAATTCAAACTGTTTTTTGATGCAGCGTATTAACATTATTCTGAGTTAAACTTATCTGAAGAGACAAATAAGGGTTCGCCCGAAATAATATCTACGTATATTCCTGAGGCTTTATTGTTAAGCAATTCACCTGTACCAGGGTGCTCTGTACTATTCTGTTAAGTTATTCGGAATTGTTCTTTACTTAGAAACTTAACAACAGATTCTTCTTTAGAATATTTACTCATTTGCTTCTCCTACAAAAAATATTAACTTAAGCTAAGCGTCCTTACCCATTTGATCAGGAACACGAATCTCAATTGCGCTATTTGAAAACTCCACTCCTCTATTTTCAAATTTAGAAGGGAGTTTAATATGTTCAGGGTTATACCAAGGCATATAAGTATTCAGTAATTTTCCTAACAGAGAGAAAGCCTGTTTCCAATTAGGTGGAGGGGCTTCTAAGCTTGAATCATTTCTATTTTCTATATTTCCATTTAGGTGATTATTTTTAATATATTTTGAGAATTTAAAAACATACTTAAAAAAATGATACTGCCCGTAGGTACCGATAGCTAGACGATAAAAATAGTCGTTGTATAAATGTTTATAAATATTAAAGGTGACGGTTCTATGCTCTACTTCTTCTAATAGATGCCAACGAAGTAAGCGTAGCGGTTCAGAGTCAACTAATTGAGCGACATTTTCTAAGCTATTATATTCCATTTCAGTACGGGCAATTGCGCAGGCTGCTGCTTCAAATCCTTCCACATAGGCAAGATTAAATTTAAGAGATTTCGTTTTTGTAAAATACAAATAATCCGCTTTCATCTCTTCTTCTATTTTTTTTATACCTTCCATTGCAGGATTTAATTCACGAACAAATTTATTCAGAAGTGCATGTTGTTTATTGTGCTGAGCTTCTTGCCCAATAAATTGCCTAGCTTCGTGCTCTACAGCAGGGTCAGTCGTTTTTTCTAAGGCAGAACGCATAGTGCGAATTAAATAGGGCTCTAAATACGGTAAAGTCATAGAAAAGCCATAAAACCGAAAGAAATATGGCACGGTTTTCCTCACTTCATCAATATCGAAGCTAAAGGACATAATACGAATAGGTATATTTTTCATCTAGACATTAAACCCAGCTATTTGTCTTAGGTCAAGAAGCCTGAACGCGGGCAAACCATTAATAAATATAGAAAGGTGATTATAGCTAACACCCGCTTGATATATAAAATTATCCTGAAAATCGGTATCTAAGCGTTAGGCTTAATTTTTCTTCGTAGGGCGACTCAAAGGCCTCTGCTAAATTCTCTGACGTGCTTTCAAATGCGTTGTCTATATTTGATTTTCTAGAGTAAACAATAAAGAAGTCTAACAAAGGCACCACTTCTTGGCGATATTTAAGCTGAACTGCTAACTGATGACGCGTGTAATGATTTTTTTATTTTGGCATTGTGAATGAATCAAGGGCGAAAAAAAAGCTAGATATTGATAAGTAGAAATCAATAAAAAGATGACGCTTAGCGCAGGGTTACGAGCTCTTCACTACTGGTGGGATGTATGGCAACTGTGTCATCAAGCTGTGATTTTGTCGCACCCATTTTGATTGCTACGGCAAAACCTTGCAGCATCTCGTCAGCGCCTTCGCCAATGATGTGGCAGCCGATGATTTTTTCGTCATCCCCTGTGCAAATGAGTTTTAGCGCTGTTTGCGTTTGATGTGCAAGCAGCGCGTCCGCCATTGGGGTAAAGCTTGATTGGTAGGTTTTAATGTTCTTGAATTTCTCTCTCGCATCTTTCTCGCTGAGGCCAACTGTGCCAATGGGCGGGTGAGAAAAAACAACACTTGGAATGTTGTCGTAATTTAAATGCCTGTCACTCATGCCGTTAAATAGGCGATCGGAAAGGCGTCTACCGGCGGCAATAGCCACTGGAGTTAAAGCTGCACGACCTGTAGCATCGCCTAAGGCGTAAATCCCCTTAATGTTGGTTTGTTGGTATTTATCGGTTTGGATAAAGCCCTTACTGTCGGTTGTTAGAGCAATGGATTCTAGTCCAATATCACTCGTCATTGGCGATCGACCCATTGCCCAGATGACCTCATCAAAACCTTCGAGCACTTCATCGTTGCAATGAATATCACCGTTGCTGCCGAGTTTTGAAACATTAGTGTTGGTGACAATAGCAATGCCTTGTTTTTGATATTCCCTGGTCAGCGTGTCAACAACCATGGCATCAAAACCATTTAGCAAGTTATTTGAGCGAATAATAAGTGTGACATCACTACCCAAGGCATTGAGTACGCCTGCCAACTCAACCGCAATAAAGCCGCCACCAACAATGGCCGTTTTTTTAGGCAAATCGCTGAGCTCAAAAAAACCATCCGAAGTAATACCAAATTCAGCGCCCTCAATATTGGGCACAAAAGGCGAACTGCCTGGTGAGAGTACGATATGATTGGCAGTAATTTTTTGGTCATTCACGCTGACAGTATTTTTATCTATCAACTGACCAAAGCCGTCAATATAATTAATACCCAGCGATTCTAAATGGCCATCGTACCAAGTAGTGATGCCTTTAATGTAGTTGTCTCTGCCTTGTTTTAGTTTCTGCCAAGAAAAGTCAATACCGCCTATCTCAAAGCCAAAGCCTGAAGCATTATTGATTGTGGCAGCTGCATTGGCCGCATACCACATCACCTTTTTTGGAACGCAGCCGACATTAACACAAGTGCCGCCAATTGTTTTCATTTCGATGATTGCGCATTTTTTGCCGTATTCACTAGCACGTTCAACAGCAGAAAGGCCGCCACTCCCAGCGCCAATAGCAATCATGTCATAGTGTGTTTGCATTGTTATAGTCCAGCCTTCAAGCTGGCCTCGATAAATGGGTCGAGATTGCCATCAAGAACATCTTGCGTATTGCTACTCTCTACCCCGGTTCTAAGGTCCTTAATGCGAGACTGATCAAGCACATATGAACGAATTTGATGGCCCCAGCCAATATCCGACTTTAGATCTTCAAGGTCTTGTTTTTCGCTATTGCGTATTTGCATTTCAAGCTCATAAAGTTTGGACTTGAGTTGCTTCATTGCCTGATCCTTGTTGGCGTGCTGCGAACGACCATCTTGGCACTGAACAACAGTATTTGTCGGTAAGTGGGTGATGCGTACAGCGGATTCTGTTTTGTTTACGTGCTGACCGCCTGCGCCAGAAGCTCGGTAAGTATCGATGCGTAAATCGGCAGGGTTGAGTTCGATTTCTATATTGTCATCCACTTCGGGAGAGACAAATACCGAAGAAAAAGAAGTGTGCCTTTTGCCGTTGGCGTTGTATGGGGATTTTCGCACTAAGCGATGAATGCCAATTTCGCTTCTGAGCCAGCCGAAGGCGTAATCACCATCGAAATGAATGGTGGCTGATTTAATACCAGCAACCTCTCCGGCAGATACCTCCATTAGCTTTACTTTGAACTGGTGCTTTTCGCCCCAACGCAAATACATGCGCAACAACATTTCTGCCCAATCTTGCGCTTCGGTGCCCCCAGAACCCGATTGAATATCAAGAAAAGCAGAGTTTTGATCCATCTCGCCGCTGAACATTCTTTGAAACTCTAACGCACCAATATCAGTTTCGACGTCGGTTAGGTCAGCAACAACACTATCCACTGTTTCGCTATCATCCTCGGCTTCCGCCATTTCTAGCAATTCACCTGCATCTCCAAGAATCGCTGAGGCTTTTGCAAAAGTATTGCAAACGTTTTCGAGTTGGGTTTTTTCTTTACCGAGCGCTTGTGCCTGGTCTGGGTTGGACCAAATATCTGGGTTTTCCAATTCACGCAGCACTTCTTCCAGTCGGCCTTGCTTCTCTTCCAGTTGCAGATGACTGGATAAGGCTGTGCTGCGTTCGGAAAGATCCGATATTTTTAAATAGATTGGTGAAAGTTCCATGCTGCTATTTTAAGAGACCTTTGTACAAGCTGTTTTAGATTTGATAGTGGAATTTTTTTTTCATTTTACAAGACATAATTTTAGAGACTCTACTTTGTTGTCCAGTGATGAAATTTAACGCTGGAAAATGGAGTGCAAAGCCTTTCCTGGGGTAAAAAATCCCCTATCCCAAAGGGCTGAGGTTAAAAATGTTAAAAAATTCAGAAAAATCCTTATCAATAGCTCGCGCTATTAATTCTATATTTTTACATATTTTTTATTCATTTTTTATCACTTAGTAAATTTTACAATGATTATTGCAAAGGTTTCTTTAAAGCGATAGGCGATAAAAAAGCCCCAAAAATGGGGCTTTTTTTTGCGCCTTAAGTCTTTATTTTCTAAGGCCTAGACGTGAAATTAGATCGGCGTAGCCAGCAATGTTATTGTTTTTGATGTAAGTCAATAATTTTTTACGCTGAGATACAAGGCGTAGCAAACCTCTTCTTGAGTGGTGGTCTTTATTGTGCGTCTTAAAATGCTCAGTCAAGTGCTTGATGCGCGCCGTTAACAATGCCACTTGCACATCAACAGAACCCGTATCGTTCTCGCCTGTTTGGTATTCTTTAATAATCGCTTGTGTATCGATAGACATAGTTAAATAGCTCATTTAGTCAAAATTAAGTCGCGAATTATACGCTAATTTCTTACATTGTACTATTGCTTGAATGAAAATATTAAATATTTGGATAAAAGTTCTTTTCACCCTCTGGGCGGGTTTTAAATCGACGATGAATCCACAGATATTGCTCTGGATTTTCTCTTATTTGCGCTTCTAGTATTTGATTGGTTTTGTGTGCGTCTTCTGCTAAATCACCACTAGGGTAATTCTCAAGCGGGGCAGAGAAAGACATCTGATAGCCTCTATCGGTTCTAACGAAAGAGTATGGGATAACGGCAGTGTTGGCGCCCTTGGCTAGGCGAGAGGTAGCAGTAATTGTTGCCGCTTGAATGCCAAATAATGGTGCAAAAACAGTGCCTCTAGCACCCAAATCTTGGTCGGGCGCGTACCAAATAGGCAGTGCACTTTTAATGGCTTTAACCATTGCTTTGGTGTCGGAATTTTTAATCATTATGCCACCACCATTGGTAAGACCTTTGACCATTATTTTGTCAAAAAGGCGGTTGTTTTGTGGGCGATAGATACTGGCAATGGTGTGCTTTAGAGATAGCGCGCGACTCCCAAGCATAAGCGGCATAAAGTGCGAGCACAG
>JBBWVR010000057.1:0-4978 GCA_050256315.1 Gammaproteobacteria bacterium
AAAGGTACATATTTCTCTGCAACTGCAGTTTTTTCACTGGTTTTAGGATTAATACCTACTCTGCTTTTACGGTGCTTTCTAGAGAAACCACCAAAGCCTCTTATTTCGACACCATCACCCGAAATAATTGCCTTACTCAGCTCATCAATAATCACCTCAACAGAATGTTTTGCCCTTGTGCGAGATACATTACAAGTGTTTGAGATGGACTCAATAAGGTCTGTTTTTTTCATAAATAAGATCTTTGTATCAAGTGTTTTAAATTTGGTAATGTGATTTTTTTCACTTTGCAATGGGATAATTTTTGAAACTCTACTTGTTGTCTGGTAATAACATTTAACGTAGGAAAGTGGAAAAATCCATTATCCCAAATAAGCGGAGTCTAAAAAGTTAAAAATAGCATAAAAATTCTTATTAATAACTACAGCTATTAAATGCAAATTTTTACACTATTTTTATGTACTTTTAGTTCTCAGTAAATATTTAAAGATTTACCGCAAAAGCTTCAAAAGCCACCTCACATCGTGTGGTGGCTAACGTGATTATTACTTATCTTTTGCTTGTTTAAGCAAATCACCGAAAGTTGAGCTGCCAGTTCCTGATGCTTGCGCATTGTAATCATCCATCACTGCTTTTTCTTCTACTGAATCTTTCGCTTTAATGCTCAGTGCAATTTTTCTCGATCTTCTGTCGATTTGAGTAATCACAAGCTCCAACTCTGCACCTTGCTTAATCACTGTTGATGCGTCTTCAATGCGATCTTGTGAAATTTCAGAAACACGTAAGTAACCAGTAATGCCTTCAGCAAGTTCAATGACTGCGCCTCTTGCATCTACTTCAACAGCAGTGCCTTTAACGATTGAACCTTTGCCATTAGAGTTTGCATATTGAGAGAAATCATCATCAGTCAATTGCTTAATACCTAAAGAAATACGCTCTTTTTCAGCGTCAATATTTAGGATTACAACTTCAAGCTCTTGGCCTTTTGAGAAGTCAGAAACGATTTGATCAGCTGATTGCTTCTCCCATGAGATATCAGCTAAGTGAATCAAGCCATCAATACCGCCCGGAAGACCAACAAATAAACCAAAGTCAGTGATTGATTTAACCACTACATTGATTTTATCGCCTTTCATGAAGTCGCCTTCAAAAGATTCCCAAGGGTTCGCTTGAGCTTGCTTCATACTTAGGGAAATACGGTGTCTAGCTTCCTGAACATCCAATACAACCACTTCAACTTCCTGACCCAATTTAACAAACTTAGAAGGTCTAGCATTGGCATTTGTCCAGTCCATTTCACTAACGTGAACAAGACCCTCAACACCGGCCTCAATGCGCACAAATGCTCCGTAATCAGTTAGATTAGAAACTTCACCAGTAACTTTCTTTCCAATTGGAAGACGCTCTGAAATGTTGTCCCAAGGACTTGGTGTTAGCTGCTTCAAACCTAGAGAAACACGCATCTTCTCTTTATCGTAATTAAGGACCTTAACAATAATCTTATCACCAATCGCAAGTTTTTCAGATGGGTGGTTAACACGTTGCCACGAAATATCTGTGATATGAAGTAGCCCATCGATACCGCCTAAATCAACAAAGGCGCCGTAATCAGCAAGGTTCTTAACGATACCTTCAATTTCTTTACCCTCTTCAAGTGTTTCAAGAAGTGCCTCTCTGTCTGCAGAGTTAACTTCTTGCATAACTGCTTTTCTTGAAATAACAATATTGTTTCTAACTTCGTCCATCTTAATAACGATGGCTTCAATTTCTTGACCTTGTAAATAATCAAAGTCTTTCACAGGCCTAACATCAACCAATGAACCCGGTAAGAACGCTTTAATAACGCCGATATCAACTGTAAGGCCGCCTTTAACAACGCCTGTTACAACACCAGTAACCACTTCCTTAGAGGTCATTGCAGTTTCGAGCTCTTGCCACATCTTAATGCGCTTCGCTTTCTCGCGAGAAAGAAGCGTGTGACCAAGACCGTCATCGATAGACTCAAGAGCCACTTCGACGATATCGCCTTCACTGATTTCAATTTCGCCGTGTGCATCTTTAAATTGGTTTAGAGAGATAAAGCCTTCAGATTTAAGACCAACATTAATAACCGCTTTCTCGCGGTTCATGCTGACAACTGTGCCCATTAATAAGGCGCCGACTTTAACGTTTTGTTGAGATTCGCTATTTTCAAATAGCTCGGAAAATGATTCTGACATATTATAT
Organism: Gammaproteobacteria bacterium; assembly: GCA_050256315.1. Lineage (GTDB taxonomy): Bacteria > Pseudomonadota > Gammaproteobacteria > PS1 > Pseudothioglobaceae > Pseudothioglobus. The sequence goes on from JBBWVR010000057.1 coordinate 2,227, forward strand.
TTGTGATGTTGACCGGTAATTATTAAGCTCTTACGGTTTGCGCTTAATGCATATCGGGTTAGTTAATTAGGAAGTTTGACCGCTCAAACTTCAACTATCGCCATTACTCTTGCAATGACTTCATCAATCGTAAGACAAGTTGTATCAATGATTAATGCGTCTCTAGCAGGTATTAAAGGGGAGTGTTTGCGATTAGCGTCGCGCCCATCTCTTTTTTTAACCTCTGCCAAAATCTGCGAAATGTTACCAGCATTAGCACTATTTTGCAACTGTTTTAGGCGTCTCTGAGCACGCTCCTCGGCACTTGCAGTTAAATAAACTTTGTAAGGAGCATCTGGGAAAACCACAGTTCCCATGTCTCTGCCATCAGCGACTAGGCCTGGTGTTTGTTCAAATTGCTGTTGCTTTTTTAAGAGAGCCTCCCTCAGAGGTGCAATAATAGCTAGCTGCGAGGCCAGCTCTGCCGTTTGTTCAGTACGAAGTTCTTTGGATACCTCTACACCGTCTACATAAACATTCAGTAATTCTTGACCTTCAACAGATGCAAATTTCAAATCCAGTTTTTTAGCAAGCCCAACTAAACCTTGCTCGTCATTAAAACCGATGTTTCGACTTTGAGCGGCGAGCGCAAAACCACGATAAATAGCGCCAGAATCTAGCAGATGCCAGCCCAATTTTCCGGCTACGACACGCGCCACACTCCCTTTACCAACACCACTTGGGCCATCAATGGTTAATACAGGTATATTTGCCAATTTATTCTGGACGCATGTGAGGGAATAAAAGCACATCCCTAATTGACGGGGAGTTGGTAAACAACATCACCAAACGGTCGATACCAATACCCTCACCTGCTGTTGGCGGCATGCCGTACTCCAAAGCGCGAATATAGTCAGCATCGTAATGCATGGCTTCATCATCACCAGCATCTTTTTCACTCACCTGATCTTGGAATCGTTGCGCTTGATCCTCAGCATCATTGAGCTCCGAGAAGCCGTTGGCAATTTCACGACCACCAATAAACAACTCAAAGCGATCAGTGATAAACGGGTTGTCGTCGTTGCGTCTGGCCAATGGCGACACTTCTGTTGGGTACTCGGTAATGAAAGTTGGTTGAATAAGTTTCTCTTCAACCGTTGCCTCAAAAATTTCAATTTGAATTTTACCCAAACCCCAGTTGTCTTTAATATGGATGCCCAGTTTCTCAGCAGTACTCTTTGCACTACCCTCTTGCAAATCAGCCACTGTTAATGCTGGGTTATGTTGCAGAATTGAATCAACAACACTAAGGCGTGTAAACGATTTTGAGAAATCAAAGTCATCGCCTTGATAATGTATGTTTGCACTACCACATACATCAGTTGCAATTCCTCTGAAAAGCGTTTCAGTCAAATCCATCAGATCATGATAAGTAGCGTATGCTTGATAGAACTCAATCATTGTAAATTCAGGGTTATGACGAGTCGACAGACCTTCATTTCTGAAATTACGGTTAATTTCAAACACTCTGTCCATGCCGCCTACGACCAGACGCTTAAGGTAGAGTTCTGGTGCAATACGCAGGTATAAATCCATGTCTAGCACATTGTGATGAGTAACAAATGGTTTTGCAGTTGCACCACCCGGAATGATTTGCATCATTGGTGTTTCAACTTCCAAATAATCGTGCTCAAGAAAAAAGTTGCGAATATAAGCGACAATTGCACTGCGACGCTTAAAGACATCTCTCGACGTCTCGTTCATAATAAGGTCAACATAACGCTGACGGTAGATTGTCTCTTGATCTGAGAGGCCGTGAAATTTTTCCGGTAAAGGTCGTAGAGATTTAGTTAGGAGACGAATGTCGCATACTCTAATTGAGAGCTCTCCCGTTTTGGTCTTGAACAAAGTGCCGCTGGCGCCAATAATATCACCTATATCCCACTTTTTGAACTGTTCATTATAAAAACCTTCTTCCAATTCGTCACGAGTAACAAACAACTGAATTTGCCCTGTTGAATCTTGCAATTGCGCAAAGCTGGCCTTACCCATCACTCGCTTAAGCATCATTCGCCCAGCAACACACACCTCTACAGCTTTCTCATCTAAATCTTCTTTAGATAAAGCATTGTATGCCCCAACAAGGTTTTTCGTGGAATCCTGCGGCTTAAAATCATTAACGAAAGGATTGCCCTGTTTGCGCAATGCTACTAATTTAGATCTTCTTTCTGCAATCAGTTTATTGTCGTCTTGTTTGCTCACTAAAGAGTACCTCCCAAAAAACCCTGATGAAATTTTGCAAGTGCTATCGGGCTTTTTAACAAGGCATAATATTTTAAGTAATAGTTGTTCATATTGGTGAAGAATTTAACACAGTTAAAAAGCTTAATAGCCTTGCCCTTTGGGGTTTAGCTAAACCCCCCGTCCGCCTTATCAATTTTTTGAACATATGAACAACTATATTCTGAAAATTTGATTTTACAGATGAAAATTTGGCGTTGTCAAAAATTATCTGGGTTTTTGAGTGGCTCCCTAGATCTCACTGTTATTCTTGTTGCTCTAATTCTGCTTGTGCCAAAGACTTTGCCTTTGCCAAATCTTTTTGTGCCAGGTCATCTTTACCCAGCTGCTTATAAACCGTGCCGCGGTTGTAATAGGCTTGGTAGAAATCCTCATCAAGTTCGAGTGCTTTGCTCAAATCCTTAATGGCTAATTTAGCTTTCGTTATTTTAATATATGCATTACCACGGTTATAATAAGCTGCAATGTATTT
>JBBWVR010000058.1:0-10198 GCA_050256315.1 Gammaproteobacteria bacterium
GCTCAGGGGCCACTTCACCCGATCTAAGCACTTTGGGAAAAAGAAAGCGATTCTCCCACAGCTCCCAATACAACGCAAAACCAATCATTGCCAAAATGAGACTTGCAGACTGAGGCTTCGTCCAAAATGCCTCATAATAAAATACAAAAATTAGTACGGTACAAATCGATGACAATATTTGCCCAGGAATATAATAAGACGGTCTTGTTTTGTAGAGTGTCAGCGCGAATGTACAGCTCAATGCAATCATCGCGCAGTATCCAATTGCCCAAATTGGCATAAGGGTTCTCCTAGAATTTAGCCCGCAGGCATTTGATAAGTTACAAAATCAATAGTGTTTGAAATCTTATCATAAAGCGCTCGCGCACGATGATTATCACTTGCTGTTATCCAGCGAATAAATGGCCAACCCCTGTCTTTGGCAATAACTTTTAACTCTTTAAATAATGCCTGGACCGCACCACTGCCTCGCGCATCAGGATAGACATACAAATCATCCAAGAAGCCCACGACTACACCTCTCAGTGGTGAGGGCATTTGCCGATAGTGCATAAAGCCAATCAATTTGTCAGCCTTGTCTTTGACGCCAATGGCATGAAAGTTTTCGCTCTCATCAATAATCCACGACCAAACTGTGTCGAGAATTTCTTGATCCATGGGCACCTGGTAAAAATCAGCATAGCCACGATACAACTGCTGCCAATCACTGCGATCACTCTCATTAATTTTTCCAACCTTCATGGGAATACAGTGCCTCCTGTGAGCATAAGATCTTGAATATAGTGGATTATACAGTGCTCGTTATAGATTCGTATTTTTCAACACTATTGAATAAAAATATTGATAAAAATAACAAAAAACACCTATTACTTGCCAAATAATAGGTGTTTTTATCAGTTTATTGGTTAAAACTTCGTATCTTTAAACAAATTGTTCAAAATTTAGCATTTTTTATCATTTAATTAAAAACCTAAATAACTTGTTTTAGTGCGTTTTCCAGTCTCTGAACAGCACCGTCAACGTCTGCAAGCTTATCTAATCCAAACAAACCTAGACGGAATGCTTGGTAGTCATCGCCCTCATCACACTGAAGCGGAACGCCTGCAGCAATTTGCATGCCTAAAGCGCTGAATTTAGAACCGTTATGGATTGCCGTGTCATCGGTGTAACTGACAACAACACCTGGCGCTTGAAAGCCTTTAGCAGCAACACTCTTAATGCCATGACCCTCGAGCAGCGCTCTAACTTTATCACCCAGCTCTTGTTGATTGGCTTTGGCTTTATCAAAACCAAAAGCTTCGGTCTCAACAATCGTATCTCTGAATTTTTTGATGGCATCGGTTGGGAGTGTCGCGTGGTAGGCGTGCCCGCCATTTTCGTAGGCTTGCATAATTTGCAACCACTTCAAAAGATCACAAGCAAAACTCGTGCTCTTTGTTGATGGAATTAACATATTGGCACTTTCTGCCAACATTACTATGCCAAATGCAGGTGAAGCGCTCCAGCCTTTTTGTGGTGCACTAATTAAAACATCAACACCAAAGCCTCCCATATCAACCCAAATAGTGCCAGAAGCAACACAATCCAATACCAACATGCCGCCTACATAGTGTGCGGCGTCGGCTAATGCTTTGATATAGTCATCGGGCAAAATAATGCCTGAGGAAGTTTCAACATGTGCTGCAAATACGAAATCTGGTTTCTCTGTTTTAATTGAGGCAACCACCTCTTCAATCGGCGCTGGCGCAAATGGCGCTTGAGAATTATCATCTGCCCTTCTTGCTTTATGAACAATCTCCTCAGATGGAATGCTTGCCGCCTCGAAAATTTGCGTCCAACGAAAGCTAAACCAACCATTACGCACAACAAGGCATTTCTTATCTGTGGCAAATTGCCTTGCAACAGCCTCCATTGCGTAAGTGCCGCCACCGGGTACCAAAACCACTGCTTCTGCGTTGTACACAGACTTGAGTGAAGTGGAGACGTCGCTCATCACACCCTGGAACGATTTTGACATGTGGTTTAATGAGCGGTCTGTAAAAACGACCGAATATTCTAACAATCCATCAGGATCTACATTAGATAATAAGCCTGGCATATTTTTCTCCTACTAAAAAAGGGATTGAAACGCACCGTCAAAGTGCATCTATATTGAAAAGGTGAATAATAAAGCCTGCATCATACTACTGAAGAAAGACTAATAGACCACATCTGATAATTAGTTAGGCCATCTAGCGGAACTATATATACTGAACCTCTAGGATTTCGTAAATAATGTCACCTTTTGGCGCTTTAACGGTAACTTCATCACCCTCTTCATTGCCCAGTAGCGCCTTGGCAATTGGGGAGTGACAAGAAATCTTACCCAAAGAAATATCAGCCTCATCTTCACCAACGATTTGATAGGCAGTCTCGCTGTCGTCAGCAAGATTCATCAAGCTAATCGTGGTACCAAATACGCAACGACCATCTTGATTAAGTTGCGTAACATCAATTACTTGCATACGTGAAAGCTTTGAGCCAATTTCTTGAATGCGGCCTTCGGCAAACGCCTGCTCTTCTTTGGCGGCGTGATATTCTGCATTTTCTTTAAGATCGCCATGCTCTCTAGCCGTGGCAATATCATTGACGATACGCGGACGTTCAACATCCTTGAGGTGTGACAACTCAATTTCTAGCGCCTTGACGCCAGCAACAGTCATTGGTATTACTTCCATATATTTTTACTAACCTTTAATAATGTAGAGATTGAAGCGAACGCACTTCAAGCATGTCGTTTGACTTTAAGCCATCAATCATTGCGTAAGCCGCAGCAACCGTTGTAGTACAAGGCACTTTATGCACCAAGGCCTGGCAACGAATTACAGCCGCATCTTCAAGACCCTGAGTATCGTCGGTAGAATTGATGATTAAGCTGATTTCATCGTTTTTAATCATATCGACAATATGTGGGGAACCTTCAGAAACCTTATTGACCATTGTACATTCAACACCTGCTTCGTTGAGTATTTCCGTGCTGGTGCGGGTTGAGATAATTTCAAAACCATTGCGTACCAATTTTTCACCCAAACGCACCAAGTGACCGCGATCTAAGTTACGCAAACTAACAAACACCCTGCCACCAGTAGGTAAGATTTCTCCAGCTGCTAAAAACGCCTTATCAAAAGCCGCTGGGAAGGTTGTACCAATACCCATAACTTCACCTGTGGAAAGCATTTCTGGCCCTAGAATTGGATCCACACCTAAGAACTTATTAAATGGGAAAACGGATTCTTTAACCGAATAGTGTGTTGGAATAACTTCTTCGGTAAAGCCTTGTTCTTTCAGGGAAACTCCCACCATCACTCGAGCAGCAATACTAGCAAGAGGAACACCAGTTGCCTTAGAGACAAAAGGCACAGTGCGCGATGCTCTTGGATTGACTTCAATCACATAGATTTCGCCGTCTTGATAGGCAAGCTGCGTGTTCATCAAGCCAATCACATTTAGCTCTCTCGCCATCGCAATCACTTGTTGGCGCATTTCATCACAAACATCTTTGGGTAGCGAATACGGCGGTAATGAGCATGCTGAATCGCCCGAATGGATACCAGCTTGCTCAATATGCTCCATGATGCCACCAATAACCACATCTGTGCCGTCACTAATCACATCAATATCAACTTCAATCGCGTGATCTAGGAATGAATCCAACAAAACTGGCGAATCATTAGATACCTGAACAGCTGTGTGCATATAGCGCTCAAGGCTGTCCTTGTCGAATACAATTTGCATCGCACGCCCACCAAGAACGTAAGATGGCCTAACAACCAATGGGAAGCCAATAGCATCCGCAATAGCAATGGCTTGATCTTGTGAGCGCGCCGTACCGTTGTGTGGCTGTTTTAAGCCTAATTTCTGAATCATTTTCTGGAAGCGCTCTCTATCTTCCGCCAAATCAATAGCATCTGGACTGGTGCCAATAATTGTTGCCCCGCTATCTTCAAGAGCTTGTGCTAATTTCAACGGCGTCTGGCCACCATAATGCACAATGATGCCTTCTGGTTTTTCAATATCAATAACAGCCAGAACATCTTCTAGCGTCAATGGTTCAAAATACAATCTATCAGAGATGTCGTAATCGGTTGAAACGGTCTCAGGGTTGCAGTTAACCATGATGGTTTCATAGCCATCTTCTCTAAGCGCCATGGCGGCATGAACACAACAATAGTCAAACTCAATGCCTTGACCAATACGGTTAGGGCCACCACCCAAAATCATGATTTTTTTGTTATCTGTCGGCTTGGCTTCGCACTCTAACTGGTAAGTGGAATACAGATAGGCCGTTTGCGTATCAAACTCTGCAGCACAACTGTCTACGCGCTTAAAGACGGGTTTAATATTAAGAATTTCTCTTCTTTGGCGCACTGCCTCCTCGCTGCAATACAGCAAACTGGCAAGGCGGCTATCAGAAAAACCTTTGCGTTTTAGTTGAAACAAAGTATTGCGTTCAATTTCAGCAATAGGCAGGCCGGTAATAGCCATTTCAGATTTGACTAAATCTTCAATTTGAGCCAAAAACCACAGATCAATCTTTGAAAGATCAAAAACTTCTTCCTGTGTCATGCCATACCTAAAGGCATCAGCAAGGTAGAAAATTCTATCGGCGCCAGCTGAAATCAGCTCGCTACGGATTCTGCCGCGTGCATCATCAGCACTTAGGTCAACAATAGGATCTAAACCCGATTTATCGGTCTCGAGGCCACGAAGTGCTTTTTGTAAAGACTCTTGAAAGGTTGAACCCATCGCCATTACTTCACCCACCGACTTCATTTGCGTGGTCAAGCGATCGTCTGCTTTCGGAAATTTTTCGAAAGCAAATCTCGGAATTTTAGTAACAACATAGTCAATACTTGGTTCGAATGAGGCTGGTGTTTGACCGCCCGTAATGTCGTTAGTAAGCTCGTCAAGGGTGTAGCCTACAGCCAGTTTCGCAGCCACTTTGGCAATTGGGAAGCCGGTTGCTTTTGAGGCTAAGGCCGACGAACGAGAAACCCTAGGATTCATCTCAATAACGGTCAATCGACCATCTTCAGGATTAATGGCAAATTGCACATTTGAGCCACCGGTGTCAACCCCTATTTCTCTCAGCACCGCTAGAGAGGCGTTACGCATCACTTGGTATTCTTTATCGGTTAGTGTTTGTGCAGGTGCAACCGTGATGGAGTCACCGGTATGAATACCCATCGGATCAAAATTCTCAATCGAACAAATAATAATGCAATTGTCTTTATGGTCGCGCACCACTTCCATTTCAAACTCTTTCCAGCCAAGAATGGACTCTTCGATCAATAGCTCATTAGTTGGAGATAAATCTAGACCGCGTTGACAAATTTCAACAAATTGCTCTATGTTGTAGGCAATACCACCGCCAGAACCACCCATCGTAAATGAAGGACGAATAACTGTTGGAAAGCCAACAGTTTCTTGAATTTTAAAGGCATCGTTTAAATTATGCGCAACAGCAGCTTTTGGCATATCCAGGCCAATTTTCATCATTGCTTTGCGAAATAAATCACGATCTTCCGCTTTATCAATAGCCTCTTTGTTGGCACCAATCATTTCCACATTGTGCTTTGCCAAAACGCCGTGATAGTCTAAATCTAGTGCACAATTAAGTGCCGTTTGACCGCCCATTGTTGGCAATAGAGCATCGGGTTTTTCTTTCTCGATAATTTTCTCAACCGTTTTCCACTCAATCGGCTCGATGTAAGTCGCGTCCGCCATTTTGGGATCGGTCATGATTGTGGCTGGATTTGAGTTCACCAAAATCACTCGATAACCTTCTTCGCGCAGCGCTTTACATGCCTGTGCGCCAGAGTAGTCAAACTCACAAGCTTGACCAATCACAATAGGGCCTGCGCCGATGATTAAAATGCTTTTTATGTCTTGTCTTTTTGGCATGATTCTCTAAATAAAATTATTCACTACTAACGGCTGGCAGACCATCCAAAATGGCCATTTCTCTTTCACTAAAATACAATTGTCGCTGAACTATGTAAGCATCGTCCGATGCAAATGAAACAGTCACTTGGGTTTTATCTTTTTCTGCGCTGAGCACATCCAGCGCACTTAATGTTCTTTTCTCAACGCCGTCTAAGCCATCAAACATACTTGCGTCTAGCTTTGCATCAGCCACTGTACCAGTCAAGTCGCGCAACGTTGTCGAGCCAAAAAACGGCAGCACTAAATAAGGACCTTGACCAATACCCCAAGCACCCATTGTTTGACCAAAATCCTCATCGCCTTTCTTTAGATTCATCTCGCTGGCAACGTCAAATAAGCCGCCCAAACCCACGGTTGAATTGACCGCTACACGACCCACTGTTTCAAAACCTTCATCAAAGCGAAATTGTAGCAATTGATTTGCACCGGTGGCTACATCGCCTAAATTGGAGAAAAAATCACTCAATCTGTCTTTAAAAAACGATGGCATTATTTTTTCATAACTTTTTGCTGCAGGCTTAATAAAGGCCTCATCTAGGGCTTGATTAAAACTGAAAAACACCCGGTTAAGACTCTCCAAAGGGTCATTGTTCGCAGCAACAGCCGAAAATACCAAAGAGAAAGTCAAAAGCAAGCCAAGTAAGAGTTTCTTCATTTCGACATATTCTCAATAAATTGATCAAACAAACCACTGACATCGTGCGGACCAGGTGAAGCCTCAGGGTGTCCTTGAAAACTAAAGGCTGATTTTCCTTTGACACTAACACCTTGAATAGTTTGGTCGAAAAGAGAGCGATGGGTTACTTCTAGATGCACCGGCATATCAATCTCTGAGACCGAAAAACCATGATTCTGTGAAGTGATCATAACTTGTCCTGTGACCAAATCTTGCACTGGATGGTTGGCGCCATGATGGCCAAATTTCATTTTTTCAGTCTTTGCACCACTGGCTAACGACAGCAACTGGTGACCTAGGCAAATGCCAAAAATAGGCAAATCTTTGTCGAGTAGCGTTTTAATGCTTTCAATAGCGTAATCGCAAGGCTCTGGATCGCCCGGACCATTGGAAAGAAAGACGCCGTCAGGCTCGATTGCTAAAATGTCTTCTGCACTCGTTTGTGCATTAAAAACGGTTAATTCACAACCGCGATCAACCAACATTCTTAAAATGTTTTTCTTAACGCCGTAATCATAAACGGCTACTTTAAATTTTGCATCAGTCTTGATAAAGTCTGATGTTTTTAAATCATAACTGCCCTGCTTGAAGTTATATGAATCGGCAGTAGAAACCACTTTCGCCAAATCCATATTTTTCAGTCCGGCAAAACCCTGCGCTTTAGCAATGGCTTCTTTTTCATCAATATTCTCCCCAGCAACAATGCAGCCTTTGAGTGCGCCGTTGACGCGCAAATGTCGTGTTAATGCACGGGTATCAATATCTGAAATGGCAACAATATTATTGCTGGACAAGTATTCGTCAAGGCTCATTTGCGAGCGCCAAGAACTTAGAGCTAGCGGCAAATCACGAATAATGAGGCCAGCTGCATAAATAGCGTCAGACTCTTCATCAACTTTATTGATACCAGTATTGCCAATATGAGGGTAGGTAAGTGCAACAATTTGTTGCGAATAGGAAGGATCGGTGAGGATTTCCTGATAACCAGTCATGGCGGTATTGAATACCACCTCTCCAACTGTATCGCCATTAGAGCCAATTGACTGGCCCCAAAAAAGTCGGCCATCTTCAAGTGCTAATAAGGCGGGTTGAGGCAAAATAAATCTCCAAAGAATGTCACGCAAAAAACTTCGGCAATTTTACCATGCGATGGTTTTTTATTTAAGATCAATTTTGCGATTCACTGCAAGAGATCCTCGAAAGAATCATTTAAAATTTGCTGAGTGATAAAGATGAATAAAAGTGTGTAAAAATTTGAAATTAATAGCACCAGCTATTGATGAGAATTGTTCTGAATTTTTTTTAACATTTTTAGCTTCAGCCCTTCAGGGTGGGGGATTTATTTCATTTTCCTACGTTAAATTGTATCGACACACATCAAGTAGAACTTCTAAAATTGTGCCTTGCACAATGAAGTGCGAAGCATTACTCTAAGGTAAAAAACCCCACTATCAAATCTAAAATGATTATTGAAAAGGTCTCTATAATTATGGTATTAATTACCACGTAGAATAATTGTGAATTTACTCGTCAACGGTGAGAGCGTAAAACTGCCTGATGATGCCAATATTAAGGACTTAATTGAGCATTTAGGCTGCCAAGATCAGAGAATTGCACTTGAAGTCAACGAAACAATCATCCCCAAATCCACTCACGAAGAGTTTTTACTGTCTGATAACGACAAGATCGAAATTATTAAAGCTGTAGGCGGCGGGTAGTCAGTCAATTACAAGCGCCCAGTAAATTAGGAAATTCTTACTAACTTATGGGGTCAGTATCATTTTTCTGTCGGGATTTTAACTAATTCTAAATGACCAAAGAAAAATACACGGCAACAAGAAGATTACAAAGATTTAGACGAACCACTCTTGAGGGATCTCCTTAAACGGCGCAACATTAAACTGCTGCTGAACGCCAGACTCCAGTCGTACTTCCACATTAACAGACTCTTCGCTCCTACCTTGAGAGTAGCGCGCTATGACTCTTGCTGCTGTTTTTAAGTCCTCTTGATTAGGTTTGCCATCAATTAGTGCCAAAGGGCCATTGCAACTTGTTGGGTAAAGATTGGAATATTGGTTACGATAACCCTCCATAAATTTAACCTCGCCCTCTTCTCTGGCAACAATTAACTTAAAGCGCTTGTTTGGACGGATATGTCTGCCTACTTTAAGCATCATCAGATCATCCAGTTGATATTCGCGAGAGCCTCTGGCTTCCCACATATCAACCAATTTATCCGAGTATTTTTTGTCCGTAAGGAAGCAACAACCGCCTGCTGGTGTGGCGTAATCATCAAAACCGTATTCTTTGGCCAAGGCCATTTGCGGCTTTCTGTTGCGACCCGAAAAATCTAGCAACTGCTCACGATCAACCCAACCTTCAAGCTCAGGCTTTGTTGGCGGTAAATGCTTTGCGCATAATGGGCGCAATAGCAATTCATTAGCGCCAGACTCTTGTTGAACAATAGGCATTGTCTCTTTGCGCTGTGACATAGGCCTTTGACCCATCACTTCGCCAGTAATAATGAAATCAAAATCGTTCTCAAGCATCCACTCTTTGGCCTTTCTCACCATAAAGCCTTTGCAGTCAAGGCACGGATTCATGTTTTTTCCGTAGCCGAGCTTAGGGTTTAAAAGCACGTCACGATACTCTTCAATAACATCAATAATATGCAATTTAATGCCTAATTGCTCAGCAACCCACAGGGCATTATTGCGTTTCGGCTTATCTTTTTTCTGCTTGCGAATAGCATGGGTGTGACCTTCAACACAGAAGCCCGTAAAAAAGTTAATGCCTTCGACATGAATACCTTGGTCGATCATCAACTTGGTACTAAGGAGCGAGTCGAGGCCGCCGGAAATAAGTGATACTGCTTTAATAGGTTTTGTTGCTGCTTGCGTCATAATAAAATCTTAATTGTTATTTTTATTTGTTATTTCTAGTGCCAGAGACTCGACACCAGTCGTCTTTTTGCTGCACTTCAAGGCAATCGAAATGCCCTTTGTACGCTTCTAATATCATTTCTAATTGTTCATCTAAAATACCGGAAAGAACAATACCACCGCCCTCTTTAACGAGACCGGCAAAGGTTGATTCTAGATCCACCAAAGGATTCGCTAGAATGTTGGCAACCAATAAATCACATCTTTCAAGAACTATATTGTCGTCAGTGTGATGGATGGCAATAATACCCTCACATTGGTTGCTCTCAACATTGTCTTTTGTTGCTAGCACCGCCTGAGGGTCGTTATCTATGGCGACAACACTTTTTGCACCCAATTTAGCCGCTGCAATCGCCAGAATGCCTGTGCCAGAACCATAGTCAATCACCGCCAAATTATTAGGTGGATGATTGTCTAAATGCTGCAAACACAAATCCGTTGTTTGATGTGTACCGGTGCCAAATGCCAGGCCAGGATCCATATCAATCACAATAGCATTATCGGGCAGTTCAGATTGAGCCTCCCATGATGGACAAATCCAGATGCGATCGCCAAATTGCATTGCATGAAAATCTTTCCCGCACTCATCTTCCCA
>JBBWVR010000059.1:0-1967 GCA_050256315.1 Gammaproteobacteria bacterium
TCGAGTTCGTGCTGAAAAGTACCTGCTGTAATGCCGTTGACAATGATGTCAATTTCACCACCCCTTCTATCCAATGCCTGTACTCGAATTTCCGGGCAGCGCTCAACTTCACCTCTCACATTGGGCACCGACAAGCAACCCTCATAAACGGACAATCTTTCGTTCGATAGAAAGGTAATGACTGGGTTAATAAGGACAGTCAGTGGAATATCGGGCTTGTAAGGATAGCGCGGATTTCTGTTGACCTCAATCACGCACACTCTGAGCGGTACTGCAATTTGAGTGGCCGCCAAACCTGCACCATTGGCATGGCGCATCGTTTCAATTAAATCATCTACAAGTTGTTGAGTGGCTTCTAACTGAACATCTGCAATAGCAATCTCTTTTGCAACCTCACGTAGAGCGGGGTTGCCAATTTCAATAATATTTCGAATCATGGGTTTTCTCTAGCTTGAAAATAATAAGGGTTAGCCCTCTTCCTCGTCTTTGCCCTGCTGGGTTTTTTCAATTAATTTAAGTGCCGTATTGTAAAGCTCAAATGCGCCAATATAGGCGTCTGCTCTATATTCCTCTGGAATCACTGCCAAGTGATCGTCAAGGTCTTGCATGGCCCTCTCAAGGGTGTCTTCACAACCAAACATATCGTGTTGTGCTAAGAGTTTTTTTGTCTCATCTCTGGTCATACTTGAACCACCCAATAATCACAATATGGGTATCTTAACATGATACTTTTTCAAATAATACAAATAATCAGCAGGCTAATAAGTTTCAATAAGGGCAGTTTTGACACCCACTATCGCAACACTCACCGCGCTTAATATGCTGCCATTTGCTGAAAATATAAAGCCCGTCCTTTACTTCATAGTCAACGTGCTCAAGATATTCAATCGTCTCGCCTTTGTTGCGATACGGCTCCGCAAGCAATAACATTTGTTCAATGCCATTGGCTTTAATAAGTGCATCAATTTGCCTATCAACAGCCTTAGATAGGCACGCCTGACAACGACAATCTTTATCAAACTCAAGCGGCATGATTGGCGGGAAGGATTTACACCAACAACTACCAGTGCCTGCGCCACATTTCAATACTTCACCACAAACGGAACAAGGGGTCGATCTCATGAGTTTAGTCGTCTAATAAAAATTGAATTTTGACATTAAATTTGGAACAATGCAATCAAAAATATTTGATCTCTAAAATCAGGATAGCAATCAAATTACCTTGACCTTTTGGTTTGTGGCAATTTCTTTTCAAAAGCTTTTAAATTTCTCTTTCAAAAATCTACGATCTTTTCTTCTGGGGCCTGATACTTTGTCTGATGACCAGAAAAAGCACCAAAAAAGAGATTGCTCTACAACAAATTCGATTAATATTAAATTCATTTTCTCGAATTATGCTGATATTTGCTGCGTTCATTTAACGCAAACTCTGCATTCTATTGTTTCACTAACACTAAGTTCTTTATAAAAAACATCGTAACCTTTGTAGGCTATACGAATTGATTGATTTTTGAGATTTTCGACGTGATGTAGATCTTTCATAGCATTCTCCTTTTTGAGGGCTTTAGGAAAACCCTAGGGCGCACAATACGGATCAACCGCCCAGTTCGTGAAGTGAACTACTTCTTTATTATTATTTACACTATACGACTGTTGCTTGATAAGCACAAACTGTTTCTAAAATTTAGCCCGTCCTTTATCCTCGAGGTAAACCTATCACTCTTTCTATAACCTCATTTATTCGATGTGAGCTTTAGGTTTAGGACTTAAACCCGGCGCTCGCTTTTGACAAAGAGAATCCGAAACGTTCCCAATGCATCATTAATATAGACAACAAAGAACACAGTGCCATACCAATTGCCAATGGGAAGATATTGGTACTCAGGCTCATCCCTATTAAACCTCCAATGGGGATGGATATCAAAGTGGAGCCGGCGCCAACAAATGAGGCGCCAATACCAGCCGCC
>JBBWVR010000060.1:0-3688 GCA_050256315.1 Gammaproteobacteria bacterium
AAAAAAGTTAAGTCCGTTATTTTATAGTAGTTAAGCCACCCATGTAGCTTTGCAACACCTCGGGAATGGCGATACTACCATCCGCTTGCTGATAGTTTTCAATCACTGCCACCAGTGTACGGCCAACTGCAAGACCCGAGCCATTCAATGTGTGCAGTAGTTCTGTATTGTTGGTTTCAGGATTTTTCCATCTCAGTTGCATGCGTCGCGCCTGAAAATCTTCAAAGCAAGAGCACGATGAAATTTCGCGATAAGCCGCCTGACCTGGTAGCCACACTTCAAGGTCGTAAGTTTTAGCTGACGAAAAACCCAAATCGCCGGTGCATAAAATTACCTTGCGATAAGGTAGCTTTAACACTTGCAAAATACCCTCTGCGTGAGACGTTAATTGTTCCAATATCTCATAAGAAGACTCTGGTTTTGAAATTTGCACTAACTCCACTTTTTCAAACTGGTGCTGACGAATCAAACCTCTAGTATCACGACCATAAGCGCCCGCCTCTGAGCGAAAACAAGGCGTGTGGGCAACAAACTTTAATGGCAAATCCGATTCTTTAATTATCGAATCACGCACCATATTGGTCACCGGCACTTCAGCTGTCGGAATAAGGTAAAGCGATTTGGCTTCACCCTCTTCGCCTTTCAGACTGGTTTTAAACAAATCCGCTTCAAATTTGGGCAACTGACCCGTGCCAGTCAATGAATCTGCATTGACTAAATACGGCACATACGTCTCAGTGTAACCATTCACCTCGGTGTGCTGATCAAGCATGAATTGCGTCAACGCTCGTTGAAGTTTTGCCAACTTGCCCGTTATCACCACAAATCTTGTGCCCGAGATTTTCGCCGCGGTGGCAAAATCCAAGCCAAGCTTCTCTCCCAAATCGACATGATCTTTTACTTCAAAATCGTATTCACCAGGCTCGCCCCATGTCGACACTTCAATATTATCGTCCTCGCTATCGCCGCGTGGCACTGAAGGGTGTGGGATATTGGGCATTGACATTGCAATGTCATCAATTTGGTTTTGAATTTTTTGTAATTCAGCCTTGCCGTCTTCCAATTTTGTGCCGAGATTTGAAACCTCATCGAGTAACGGTTTAATATCTTCACCGGCTGCTTTTGCTTGGCCAATGACCTTCGATCGAGTATTGCGTAAATTCTGCAATTCTTGGGTTTCTACTTGGGCAATTTTTCTTTTTGCTTCAAGCACCTTAAAGGCCTCTACATCGAAGTTGTAATCTCTTCTGCTGAGTTGCTCTACAACATAATCAAGATTCTCTCTTAACTGCTTACTTGCTAACATAACTAAATTCTATTAAAACCTTGTACTATCAACATTTAACAATGTTCGATACTACTGGAAAACTTAAAGCAGAGATTATACTATGCCCGTTGCAGTTTAAGGCACCGATGCGTGCCCAGAAGTAGGTATGAGAAGGTTCTAAATATGCGTTTCAAATAGCGCTTTACTATTGGAAATCTTTGCAGCAACCAACTCATGAAGAGTTAATCGGCAACTCGGTTGTATGCTTCACTTCGGTAATGCCCACGTGACTCTGAGCCTCCATGATATGAGGAAGTTTTAGTAAACGTTTACGTAAAAATTGCTCATAACTTTGAATGTCTTTGGTGACAATGCGCAGTGAATAGTCCACTCCACCCGTAATTGTCCAACATTCTACAACCTCAGGAAAGCCGACCACAGCCTCCTCAAACTCACTCAGCACTTTGCTGTCATGAACACTGAGTTTTATATTGACAAAAACAACAGAATGCAAGCCAAGCTTTTGACGATCCAACAAAATGACTTTCTTTTTGATATAACCCTCTTCTTGCAGTCGGGCAATTCTGCGCCAGCAAGGGGACTGCGATAAATTCACTTTTTCAGCAACTTCGGCCGCACTGAGATTACCATCACTTTGTAAAAGTGAGAGAATAGTTTGATCGATTGAATCAAGATTATGCATATTCTATGGATAATTATTCTAGAATTATCAAATAGTATAGCATATTAATGCACGAGGACTAAATGTAGGTGCTGGACAACAGTGGGTCAATTAACTGTTTTTTACTAACAACTCATCCAGTAAAACAAAGAATTTCTCAATCTCATCAAGCGAATTGTAATGCATGCAGCCCACTCGAACAACGCCTCCCGATTCACTCAAACCCAATTGTTCGATTAAGCCTTGCGCATAGAAGTGCCCATCCCAAATACAAACATGGTGTTCACCAAAAAATTCTGACACCGCTCTTGGCTTAACGCCAGCCACAGTAAAGGCAAAGGTAGGTGTGCGCTCATTGAATCGACCCTCATCAGTGATGCCATAAAGTGTAATTTGTGGATAAGTTTTAATTTTTTTAAGAAATAAACGACTCAACTCGCCCTCATGTTGAACAATGTTTTGATAAGCGATTTCAAGCCTATCTCGTCTAGATTTCTCTTCGCCCGCCAAAGAGCTCATGTAATTAACAGCTGCGGATAGCCCCGCCATTGCTTCATAGTTTTGCGTGCCGGTCTCCCAGCGATTGGGGTTAATGTCTTTTGCTGGTGCCACCTTGTCTGGTTGGAGCGCGCTCAAATGCCGGGCCTTAGCAAACAAAACACCCAAATGCGGACCAAAGTATTTATAAGCCGAGCTCACCAGAAAATCACAATCAAGTGCTTGCACATCAATCAGTTGATGCGGCGCTATATGCACAGCATCAATATAGCTAAGCGCGTCACTTTTCGACTTAACCAGCTTGATTATCGCCTTAACATCAACGATTGAGCCTGTTGTATTAGAAGCATACGTACAAGCAAATAAGCGCGTTTTTTGGCTAACCAAACTACTCAAATGCGCAAAGTCCAATGTGCAATCGGCCTTATTCATTCGCACTTGATGCACGATAACGCCCAATTTTTCAGCTTCGATTACCCACGGAGAAACATTGGAGTAGTGATCTAGCGCACTTACAATAATCTCATCGCCTGCCCGCCAAGTTTTACTTAACGCACGACTCATCATAAAACTTAGGCTGGTTGCATTGGCGCCGAAGACAATCTCGTTCGCATCTTTCGCATGATACAAATCTTGTGCCGCCTCTCTTGCTTGGCGCATCGTTTGCTCGGTTTGTCGAGAACTAAAATAGGCGCCACCCAAGTTTGCGCTGGACGTAGATAGATAGCCAACAATAGCATTGAGCACTGCTTGCGACGGATGTGACCCACCAGGACCGTCAAAAAAAATGGGGCTGATGCCGTCTATTTTTTGATTAAGTGCAGGGAACTGCGCTCGACATGCTTCAATATTCATGACCTATTATGCTGTTAATACAAACACGTCCATATTTGCGCTGCCCGGGCCCGCAGAGCGAATATCTTCTGCACTATGCCAAAAATGTTTGTCGTTTAAAACCACGAATTCGCCTTGATCAAACTTGTGTTTGATAAAAGGTGCTGCATGTTTTTGAGTGTGTATGTTCAACTCGCCGCCGATGATGTTATTACCGTTGATGACAAAAATACCGATTCTTTGATAGCCGTCTTGATGCACACCCTCTGGTGTCACTTGCGAGCCTTGCTCGCCTACGGCTATGATTCGTATTTGATGTACTTCTATGTTGGCCTCATCATCCAAATTCGTAATATCTTTAAAGCGTGAAAAGATTTCAACAAAGGCTTCAGAATCAATGAGGCCTT
>JBBWVR010000061.1:0-10578 GCA_050256315.1 Gammaproteobacteria bacterium
GAAATGCGTCAATCGACTCGTATTATTGAGCAGTGCATTACTTGGCTACGCGCCAATCCGGGTTCTGTGATGTCAGATGATCACAAAGTGGCACCGCCAAATCGCAGTGATATGAAGGACGACATGGAGTCACTCATTCACCACTTTAAGCTGTTTACTGAGGGCTACTGCTTACCAGAAGGCGAGGTGTACTCTGCTATTGAACACCCTAAGGGTGAATTCGGTATTTATTTGGTTTCCGATGGTGCCAACAAACCTTACCGCGTGAAAATTAGAGCGCCAGGATTTGCGCATTTGGCGGCAATGGATGAAATGGCCAGAGGTCATATGCTCTCAGACGTAGTGACAATCATCGGTACACAAGATATTGTTTTTGGAGAAATTGACCGATGATTTCGGATAAAGCAAAACAACAAATTGACACTTGGGTGGCTAAATATCCTGCTGGCTATCAAAGCTCGGCGGTGATGGAGGCCTTGAAAATTGTTCAAGCTGAAAACGACGGCAGTCTGACCAGTGGGTTAATCCAGGCAGTCGCTGATTACTTGGAAATGCCTGTCATCAGTGCGTACGAAGTGGCCACTTTTTACGAGAATTACAATCACAAACCAGTAGGCAAGCACGTCATTCGTTTTTGCCACAATATTTCATGCATGCTTAATGGTGCTGACGATTTGATCTCGTATTTAGAGGCAAAAACAGGCGTGAAAATAGGCGAAGTGAGTGAAGATGGCTTGGTGAGCGTTAAGAAAGTAGAGTGTTTAGGTGCTTGTGTTGGCGCACCAATGTTTCAAATTGGTGACCAATATTATGAAAACTTAACACCGAAAAAAATTGATGAGATTTTGGATGGCCTAAAGTGAACGAAGTCTGTTTCAAAAACATAGATAAAGAAAATCCATCAAGTTTAGCGACTTACGAGGCGTCGGGTGGTTATAGCGTTTGGCGCAAAATTCTTCAAGGCGAGTTATCCCCAGAGGCGATTTTGGGCGAATTAAAAACTTCCGGCCTAAGAGGGCGCGGTGGTGCCGGTTTCCCAACAGGTCTTAAGTGGAGCTTTATGCCACGCAACCAAGATGGGCAGAAGTACGTTGTTTGTAATTCTGACGAAGGCGAGCCAGGCACTTGTAAAGACAGAGATATTTTAAGGTTCAATCCTCATTCAGTGATTGAAGGCATGGCGATTGCCGGTTATGTGATGGGCGCTACTGTGGGCTACAATTACATTCGTGGCGAGTTCATGGAGCCTTACTATCGCTTTGAAGAAGCTTTAAAAGAAGCTTACGATGCCGGACTTTTAGGGCGTGACATTGGTGATAGCGAAGTCAATTTTGACTTGCATACTCACTTGGGCGCAGGTGCTTATATTTGCGGCGAAGAGACGGCATTATTAGAGTCGCTCGAGGGCAAAAAAGGCCAGCCAAGATTTAAGCCGCCGTTTCCAGCCAATGTTGGACTTTACGGTATGCCAACAACGATTAACAATACTGAAAGCTTTGCCTCCGTGCCAGATATTTTGGCGCGTGGCGGTCAATGGTTTGCCGATTTAGGCGTGCCAAATTCGGGTGGTTGTAAACTATTCTCGGTGACGGGACATGTAACCAAGCCAGCGAATTTCGAGATTCCAATGGGCACACCATTTTCTGAGTTATTGGAAATGGCAGGTGGCTTGCGAGAAGGCAGAACGTTGAAAGCGGTTATCCCAGGCGGCTCTTCAACGCCAATACTGCCAGCAGATGATGCGATGAAAATGACAATGGATTATGACTCCATTGAACAAGTAGGTTCTATGCTGGGCGCAGGCTCGGTGATTGTTATGGACGACACAGCATGCATGGTAGCGACCTTAACGCGTTTGGCGCACTTTTATTACGATGAGTCATGTGGCCAATGTACACCTTGTCGAGAGGGTACCGGTTGGATGTATCGCGTATTAAAACGTATCATGGACGGTCAAGGTAAGACAGAAGACTTGGATTTATTAATGAGTGTTCAAGACAAAATTATGGGTAATACGATTTGTGCATTAGGCGATGCAGCAGCGATGCCTGTAGAAAGTTTTATTAGGCATTTTAGAGACGAGTTTGAGTATTACATCAAACACGGTAAGAGTATGGTGGAAAACGATGGTTGATATTGAAATCGAAATTGACGGCAATGTCGTTCATGGTCACTCGGGCGAATCCATTATTGCGATCGCCGATAGAGAGGGCATTGATATTCCTCGTTTTTGTTATCACAAGAAATTATCGATAGCGGCAAATTGCCGCATGTGCTTGGTTGATGTTGAAGGTAATCCGAAACCACAACCGGCGTGTTCAACGCCAGCGTCAGCTGGTATGAGAGTCCATACAAATAATGAAAAAGCCAAAGCATCGCAAAAAGCGGTAATGGAGTTTTTGCTCATTAACCACCCATTGGATTGCCCAATTTGCGATCAAGGTGGTGAGTGTGAATTGCAAGATGTAGCGATGGAATACGGCTCAGACGTTTCCAAATTTAATGAAGGCAAGCGCATTGTTGCCGACAAAGGTATTGGCGCATTGATTCAAACCGATATGACGCGCTGTATTCACTGCACGCGTTGTGTGCGTTTTGGCGCAGAAGTGGCGGGCATTGTTGAAATGGGTGCAACTGGGCGCGGTGAAGAGCTAAAAATTGAACCTTTCTTAAGCGAAGGTGTTCAGTCAGAGCTTTCGGGCAATATGATCGATGTTTGTCCAGTGGGCGCGTTGACTTCAAAGCCGTTCCGTTACGAGGTTCGTTCTTGGCAAATGAGTTCTGTTAAAAGTGTTGCGCGTCATGATTTGGTCGGTTCTAATGTCTTCACCCAAACACACAAAGGCAAAGTTAAGCGTGTCGTTGCAAGAGACAACGAGAGCGTCAATGAAACTTGGATTTCAGACAGAGATCGCTTTTCATACGAAGGTCTTATAAATGATAATCGCGCCTTAACACCTAAAATTAAGGTTCAAGGTGAATGGCAAGAGACCTCTTGGGAGGCTGCACTTGAAGCGGCAACGAGTGGTATTAAAAAGAATGCTGCTGAGGCAGCGAACTTTGGTGCTTTGGCCTCAAACAATGCAACATTGGAAGAGTTGTATTTATTGCAAAAACTAACGCGCAGTCTGGGCTCGGAAAACTTAGACACCCGTCTAGATGTTGCTAATCCAAGCAGTGCAGGCGTATTAGAGACGAACATCTCTTTGGCAGAATTAGAGACTGTCGATCATGCATTGGTTATCAACTCCTACTTGCGTTTAGAGCAGCCGATGATTAATCATCGTATTAGAAAAGCCACCCTACAGGGCGCTAAAGTTTCTACTGTAAATGCCAAAGCGTTCGATTTTAATTATCGAGTTGCTAATAGCGTATTAAGTGCCCCACAGAATACGGTTGCGACACTTTCAGGTGTCTTAAAAGCCTTACTAGAGGCTAATTCTCAGGCGTTGCCAGATTATTTAAAGGGTATGAAAGTTAATCAAGCGCAGATTGATATTGCCAACGCCTTATCAGCCGCAGAAAATGCAGTTGTTGTATTGGGCGAGCAGGTCAACAGCAATCCTTGTGCAGACCAAGTGGCCAAACTTGTGGCACAAATTGCTAAAGCGTCAAGCGCTAAAACACTTAATGCAAGTGCAACGGGCAACACTTTTGCTGCAGAAAAAGTAAGCTTTAAGCCGAACGGTGGTTTGAATGCAGGGCAAATGCTTACTGCAAATTTGAACGCGTTTGTTTTGTTTGATGTTTATCCTGAATTTGATTGTGTGGATTCAGTTGCTGCCATTGAAAATTTAAGCCGCGATGATGCCTTTGTTGTAGCACTTAATAGTTTTGAAGATGAGGCAGTATTAAATTTCGCCGATGTTATTTTGCCGGTGGCAAGTTTCTACGAAACTTCTGGCACACACATCAATATCGACAACGTAGCACAATCTTATAGCGCTTCAGTGAAGGCTGCGGGGGATTCTAAGCCGGGCTGGAAAGTACTTAAAGTATTGGCTGATTTATTAGAGCTATCGGGTTTTGACTATACAGATTCCACGCAAGTAGCTGATGATGCATTGTCATTAACTGCGAATACACAGTCAAGTGATGTGGATATTGTTACCGTTGAGATGCCTAATGTTGCTACTGTGTGGCAATACACGCCTTATGCGTCGGACGTATTAACTAGACATGCGCAGTCCTTACAACAAACTCAAATAGGTCAAATAAGCGAGGCGGTTGTAAGTGCGGCGACTGCGAAAATACTTGAATTATCACAGGGTGACTTATACAAAGGTGTGCCTGTCAATATTAACGAAACCGTTGCTGAAGGTTGTGTATTTGTTCACACAAACCAAGCAAGACAGCGATAGGGGCAAGTAGAATTATGTGGCAAGCATTTGTAGATTTTATTCATACACTGATACCGTGGTTTGACGGCGGCTTGGCTGATGTTGTTATTATTCTTATTAAGGGTGTCGCTTTAATTCTGCCACTCATTATTATGATGGCTTACATGACTTATGCTGAGCGTAAAGTCATTGGCTATATGCAGCTTCGTATCGGTCCAAACCGTGTTGGTCCACTTGGCTTACTGCAGCCATTTGCCGATGTTTTTAAGATGATGTTTAAGGAGATTATCTTTCCTTCTAAAGCCAACATCTACTTATTTCTCTTGGCACCAATCTTGGCTTTTGTGCCGGCCGTTGCTATTTGGGCAGTGATTCCAATGGGTGAAGGTTTCTACATTACCGATTTGGATGTGAGTTTACTCTATGTCTTAGCAATTGGCTCTGTGGGTGTTTACGGCATTATTTTGGCTGGTTGGGCATCGAACTCAAAATACCCGCTATTAGGCGCACTTCGAAGTGCTTCAATGTTGGTGTCGTATGAAATTGTTATTGGCTTTGTTGTGGTCACGGTAGTGATGATTGCTGGCTCTGTTAATTTGAACACAATTGTTGCAGATCAGTCAGGCGGCATTTGGAATTGGTATTGGATTCCATTATTCCCAATGATGATTGTTTTTTGGATTTCAGCACTTGCTGAAACCAACCGCGCCCCATTTGACGTGGTTGAAGGCGAATCAGAAATTGTTGGTGGTACGCACGTTGAATATTCGGGCATGTGCTTTGCCTTATTTTTTATGGCTGAATACATCAATATGATTATGATGGCGGCCCTTGCGGTACTGATGTTTTTTGGCGGCTGGCATTCGCCGTTTGAAGGTGTGCCATACTTAGAGGTTTGGTTTGCTTTTGTGCCAGATATTATCTGGTTGTTGGCAAAAATGAGTTTCTTCTTATTCTTGTACTTGTGGATTAGAGCAACATTTCCAAGATACCGTTACGACCAAATTATGCGCTTATGCTGGAAAGTGTTTTTACCACTAACCATTATTTGGATTTTTGCTGTGGCTTTAATGACACAACTTGAAATTAGCCCTTGGTTCTAAAGAGGATATTTGATGATTAAAAAAGTAAAAAAATTCGTTAAAGACTTTGGATTAAGCGAAATCCGTGCAGGTATGAAAATTACCGCTAAACAACTTGTTGCAGACAAAATTACGGTACAGTTTCCAGAAGAGCGAACGCCAATTTCACCAAGATTTAGAGGTCTCCACGCTTTGCGTCGCTACCCTAATGGTGAGGAGCGCTGTATTGCTTGCAAGCTATGTGAGGCAGTGTGTCCTGCGAATGCGATTACCATTGAATCAGAAATGAGAGAAGATGGTACGCGCCGTACAACACAATACGATATCGATTTGTTCAAGTGTATTTTCTGCGGTTTTTGTGAAGAGGCTTGCCCAGTCGATGCCATTGTTGAAACGCATATTTTTGATTATGCATTCGAATCAAGAGAGGGCAGTATTATCGACAAGAAGGGCTTATTAGCGATTGGCGATGAAAATGAGAAGGCGATCAACAAAGCTCGTCTTGAAGATTCGAAATACAGGTAATTTTAGTTATGGAATTTGCATCAATATTATTTTATGTGTTTGGTTTTTGCTTCGTAGCAAGTGCTGCGTTGATGGTAACGTCAAGAAACACAATGAAGGCGGCAATGCTATTAATATTGTCGTTTTTCAGTGCGGCCAGTATTTGGTTGTTACTAGAAGCTGAGTTCTTGGCGGTGACGTTGATTTTGGTCTACGTTGGCGCGGTGATGGTGCTGTTCTTGTTTGTTATCAAGATGCTTGATGTGGATCAATCAACCCTTCGTGCTAAATTTACTAAATATTTACCACTCGGCATTGTTGTTGCTGTCATCGTAATTGCACAAATGGCGTTGGTTCTTAGTGCCGGCCAGTTTGGCTTGGACGTTGTTGCCGAGCCAGCAAGACACGCTGCTGATTACAGCAATATCACAGAGCTTGCCAATGTGCTTTATACCGCTTATGTTTATCCGTTCGAGTTGGCCGCGGTGTTGCTATTGATTGCGATTATTGCCGCAATTACATTGGTGCATCGTAAAGGCTCTAGAAGTAAAAAGCAAAATGTTTCAGAACAAGTTAACGTACAAGCAAAAGACAGAATGCGACTTGTGTCTATCCCCTCTGGCAAGCGTAAGGAGTCAAAATGATTGCACTATCAGACTACCTTATTTTAAGCGCCATTGTTTTTTGCATTGGCTTGGCGGGCATTTTCATTAATAGGACCAACATCATTATGTTGTTGATGTGTGTTGAGTTAATTTTGGCAGCAGTTAATACCAATTTCATTGCTTTCTCGTATTACAGTGGCGATGTTGCGGGACAAATATTTGTCTTCTTTATTCTGACAGTTGCTGCAGCAGAAGTTGCTATTGGTTTGGCACTTCTAACGCTGATGTATCGAAACCGTGGCTCGATTGATGTTGACGTCACTAACAGTTTGAAAGGGTAGAGAGGCTCATGGAAAATATTTATTTAACACTTGCCTTAGCGCCCCTTATTGGCTCACTTATTGTCGGTCTTGCTGGAAATCGCTTGGGTCGTACACTGTCGCACACGATTACCATTTTGGGTGTCGCTGTTTCGACTGTCTTGGCGCTGTACGTTTTCAACCATCACGTGCTTGAGGGTGGTGAAGTGTTTAATGAGAACCTCTATACCTGGATGCAAATCGGCGAGCTTAATATAAGCGTTGGCTTTTTAGTTGATAATTTAACCTCAGTAATGCTGGTGATTGTGTCATTTGTTTCCTTGATGGTGCATATCTACACCATTGGTTATATGCACGACGACGATGGCTACACCAAGTTTTTCAGCTATATTTCGCTGTTTACTTTTGCGATGTTTATGTTGGTTATGTCGAATAACTTTATGCAGTTGTTCTTTGGTTGGGAGGCTGTGGGCCTCGTATCCTATTTATTAATCGGGTTCTGGCACGGCAAAGAGTCTGCGGTTGAGGCCAATCTAAAAGCTTTTCTAGTTAACCGCGTCGGTGACTTTGGCTTCCTATTGGGTATTGCATTGTTGTTAATGTTCTTCGGTACGCTAGATTACGCCGAGACCTTTGCACTGGCCGATCAAGTTAATGGCCAAACAATCTTTGGTGATATGTCGGTTATTACTGTTATTTGCCTACTGTTATTTGTTGGTGCAATGGGTAAATCAGCACAAGTGCCACTCCACGTGTGGCTTCCAGGCTCGATGGAAGGTCCTACACCGATCTCAGCATTGATTCACGCAGCAACAATGGTAACCGCCGGCATCTTTATGGTCTCCCGTATGTCGCCTATTTTCGAGCTCAGTGATGTTGCCCTTACGGTGGTGATGGTGATTGGTGCAATTACAGCGCTGTTCATGGGTCTACTTGGTATTGTGCAAAACGACATTAAGCGTGTTGTTGCTTATTCTACACTTTCGCAACTGGGCTACATGACCGTTGCTCTCGGTGTGAGTGCTTACTCAGTGGCCATATTCCATTTGATGACACACGCCTTCTTTAAGGCCTTATTGTTCCTTGCAGCGGGCTCGGTGATTGTCGCCATGCATCACGAGCAAGACATTCGCAAGATGGGTAATTTACGCAAGAAAATGCCAATTACTTACATTACCTCTTTGGTGGGCACATTGGCACTGATTGGCTTTCCAGGTTTTTCTGGCTTCTTCTCCAAAGATATGATTATCGAGGCGGTTCACTTCTCCAATTTGCCATTTGCAGAATGGGTTTATTATGCCGTTGTTGCGGGTGTCTTTATTACCGCTTTATATTCTTTCCGCATGTTCTTTTTGGTTTTCCATGGCAAGTCTCGTGTGGATCATCATACTGAAGAGCATCTTCACGAGACTGTAGCCTCTATTACTGTGCCGCTTATCATGCTTGCTATTCCATCGGCTATTATTGGTTACTTTACCATTGAGCCGATGTTGTTTACTGGTTGGTTGGACAATGCCATTGCAGTTGATGTGGCCAAGCACGTTTCTGTGGCTTCATTGAAAGAAGAATTTCACTCGGCAATGGGTTTGATTAAGCATTCCGTGATGACACTACCATTCTGGATGATGGTTGGCGGTATTGCTACAGCTTGGTTGTTCTCGCTTTATCGCACACAATGGGCAGACATCATTCAAAAGCGTTTCCGTCGCACAAATTATGTACTGGAGTCGCTGTATGGTTTTGATCGATTCAACGAAATCGTTTTCGTTCGTGGCTCTAGAAAACTCGGTGATTTGTTATGGCGTGTTTCTGACATGGTAATTATTGATCAGTTTATGGTTAACGGTAGTGCAAGATTCGCACGCTTTGCTGGCTCGGTTATTCGTCCAGTGCAAACTGGCTACCTATATCATTACGCCTTCTTTATGATTATCGGCTTAATGCTTGTTTTAACTTGGGTGCTTGTATCAGGCGACAACCCGCTAATCAACCTAGGATCATAGTATGGAGTCGTTACTTAGTATATTGATTTGGTTGCCGGTTTTAGGCGGTGGCTTGGTTCTGGCGATTGGTAATAATCGCAGTGAAATTGCGAAATGGGCAAGTGTGGTAATCTCTGTTGTGGTGTTCGCACTATCACTAACTCTTTGGACAGGCTTTGACACCTCAACGTCTGCCATGCAGTTTGTTGAAAACACCCCTTGGATTGCGCAATTTAACATCAACTACCACATTGGTATTGATGGCATTTCAATGCCACTCATTATCCTCACGACTTTCTCAACCATTTTGGTGATTATTGCTGGCTGGGAAGTGATTAAAAACAGGCCGGCTGAATATATGGCGGCCTTCCTGATGATGGAAGGTGTCATCATTGGTGTATTCTCGTCAATGGATGCAATTCTATTCTACGTATTCTGGGAGGCTTCTCTTATTCCAATGCTGCTTATTGTGGGTATTTGGGGTGGTCAAAACCGTGTTTATGCTGCGGTTAAGTTCTTTCTCTACACGTTCCTCGGCTCGGTATTTATGCTGGTGTCTCTTATCTATATGTACAACGAGGGCGGCTCGTTCTCGCTTGCAGTGCTGAATGACTTGCCGTTAACGTTGACAGAGCAAAGTTGGATTTTCTGGGCATTCTTCCTTGCGTTCGCGGTTAAAGTGCCGATGTTCCCAGTGCACACTTGGTTGCCGGATGCCCACGTACAAGCGCCAACAGGTGGCTCGGTTATACTGGCAGCCATTATGTTGAAGATGGGTGGTTACGGTTTCTTCCGTTTCTCATTACCAATCACACCAGACGCCTCGGCAGAGTTTGCAACAGTTGTTATTGTTCTGTCACTGGTTGCCATTGTCTATATTGGTTTTGTCGCTCTTGTGCAAAAAGACATGAAGAAGCTCATCGCTTATTCATCAATTTCCCATATGGGTTTTGTTACTTTGGGTGTGTTTGCTTTATTTTCAATCGTTGAAAGGGGCACTGATGGCAATATTATTGGCAGTCTTGAAGGTGTTTATCTTGGCCTTGAAGGTGCTATGATTCAAATGATTTCGCACGGCTTTATTTCTGCTGCGATGTTCCTGGTGGTTGGCGTGCTTTATGACCGTCTGCACTCAAGAGACATTTCAACTTATGGTGGTGTCATTAACTCCATGCCTAAATTCACCGGTTTTGCCGTGCTATTCGCGATGGCAAATGCTGGTCTTCCAGGAACGTCTGGCTTTGTTGGCGAGTTCATGGTCATCCTTAGTGCACTTCAAGCAAACTTCTGGTACGCTTTCCTTGCAGCAACAACGCTTATTATCGGCGCAGCTTATACGCTGTGGATGGTGAAGCGCGTATTCTGGGGCCCGGTGACGAATTCAGCTGTCAGCACGTTGAGTGACATTAACAGCAGAGAATTCTTTATATTGGCAACACTTGCTGTGGCGGTTCTTGTTATGGGTGTTTATCCACAACCCGTGATTGAAGTGATGCACGCATCCGTTGTTAACCTTCTTGAGCAAGCGCTCACAACCAAAATACCGGTGACATTATGATAGATTATCAATTTAATATTGCCGACTTGTGTTTTGCTCTGCCAGAGATTTTTCTGTTGTCGGCCATTGTTGTGATTTTGCTACTTGACTTATACACTTCTCAGCGTTTTCAAAATCTGACTTATTATTTAACGCAAATCACTTTATTCGTTACTGGCTACTTAGCCTTTACTTTAATCGGTGAATC
>JBBWVR010000062.1:0-8726 GCA_050256315.1 Gammaproteobacteria bacterium
ACAATTAATCAAAGGTATATTATGAGTAATAAAAGAAATGTGACCTTCATCGGCTTGGGCACGATGGGCTACCACATGGCGGGGCATTTGTCCAAATCTGGCTTGGCCAATGTTAAGGTTTACAATCGAACTACTGCAAAAGCAGAGCAATGGCTGGGTGAGTTCGAAGGCGAAATGGCGATCACACTTGAAGGAGCTGTGTCGAGTGCCGATGTCATTATGACGTGCGCTGGGCGTGATGAAGACATGATGGAAATCGTATTTTCTGAAAACGGCCTTTTGTCACACCTCAAGGAAGGTGCGATATTTATTGACCATACAACCACTTCTTTCAAATTAGCCAAACACCTAAGTGATTCCCTCAAGGAGAAGAGCATTTGCTTTATCGATGCACCGGTGAGTGGCGGTGAAGCGGGTGCTGTTAATGGCATGCTCAGTGTAATGGCAGGCGGCAACAAAGGTGCTTTGGAGTGCGCAACACCACTGATAGAATCGTACTCGAAAAATATCAGTTATATGGGTGAATCGGGCTATGGCCAACTGGCCAAGATGGTCAATCAAATTTGTATTGCGGGGCTCTTACAAGGGCTGTCTGAGGGTTTGTTGTTTGCCGAGTCAGAAGGCATGGATATGGGTAGCCTGCTTTCAGCAATTTCAGGCGGTGCGGCACAATCTTGGCAAATGGATAATCGTGCAAGCACCATGCACAAGCGCGAGTTCGACTTTGGCTTTGCGATTAAATGGATGGTAAAGGACTTAGGCTATTGCTTGGATCGAGCCAAAGACAATGAGTCTCAACTGGACTTTACTCAAGAGGTTTACGATCGCTATGTCAATCTTATGGACAAGGGGCATACATACAGTGACACGTCGTCGTTGATGACTTATAACGAACTTAATAAATAAGAGATTGCTAACTATGTCTGCTGAACAGTGGTGGTTTTTTATAACCGCTTGCACCATTCTTAATATTGCCCCAGGGCCTGACACGATGTATATCATGTCGAAGACCATTGCCCAAGGCCGAAGAGCTGGGTTACTTTCTTCTATCGGTGTTTGCAGTGGTGCGATGATTCACGCGAGCCTGGCGGGGCTTGGTTTGTCAGCCATTCTTTCAACCTCACCCGATGTTTTTAATGTGATTAAATGGGTCGGTGCATTTTATTTAATTTACTTGGGCTACGTTACCATTGCTGCGACATTTACCTCACCAGATAACGCCAAAGAAGAGAAAAGCGAGACACAGAAGCAGCATTCGGCTTGGCGCATTTATTACCAAGCCATTTTGGTGGATTTTCTCAACCCTAAAACCGCATTTTTCTTTCTCGCATTCATTCCGCAATTTATTGATAACGAGGCGGGCAGTTATTTTTGGCAGTTTATCTTCCTAGGCTTGGTCGTCATCACTAACGCACTGATCATTGAATGTGGCTTGGTTTTCCTTGGCGAGCGATTGACACAATTTATGCGCAACAATGCCGCACTTGCACACTGGCTTGAGCGCAGCGTTGGCCTAGTTCTAGTCGGCATTGGCTTTAATCTTTTTTGGTGATTTTAAGTCTTTTTGCTCGAAGCCAAGTACAATGCTAGCTAAGAAAACAAACAACAGCGTACGTTGGGTTTTGTATAAAGCTTACTATTAATTTTGGAGAAATAATGAGTGCAAATAGCGACACCATTCAAAGAATTAAAGATCAGTATGCCACGTGGCAACATGTTGTATTTTGGCTAGGAATTTTTGTTAATTTCTTAGTTTTTTATCTTGTCATCTCTAACTTGTCTTATGTTGGATTGGCAATGCCGGCCATCCAGGGCCTTTATCTTGCAATGTGTTTTAAGGCTTATGCGAAAGGGTTTAACGCGCTTTTGATTATCGTTCCTTTGTATGTTGTCTCAGGTGCGTTGTACATGTCACTCAGTCCGGTGATGTAAGGGCAGTGTCACTATCTAGTACAATACAAAGAGTAAAAGAACGCTATACCACTTGGCAACATGTTTTATTTTGGCTAGGGGTTGTTTTTAATTTCTTTGTTTTTTTCCTTGTAATTGACAACTTGTCTACCATGGGGTGGTTCTTCCCAGTTTTTCAAGGCCTGTATCTTCCTGTGTGTTTTATGGCCTATGTCAAGGGCTTTAAGGCACTAAACATTATTACGCCTTTGTTTGTTATCCCTGGTGTTATATATATGGCACTTAGTTCAGTAATTTAATTATATAAAATAAAATCATGAGTAATTTATCAGAAAAAGAATGTATCGCGTGTAGCGGCTGGGTGCCGAAACTTGTCGGTGAGGCGCTTGTCAATTTACACGCCGAGCTTGGCAGCGAGTGGAGTGTGGTTGATGAGCATCACCTTGAAAAAACATACAAATTTAGCAATTTTAGAAAAGCGCTAGACTTCACCAATACGGTGGGTGAATTAGCGGAAGAACAAAATCATCATCCCGATATTTTTCTCGCTTGGGGCAAGGTCAAAGTAACTATTTGGACACACAAGATTGACGGCCTTACTGAAAGTGATTTTGTTTTTGCTGCTAAAGCCGATGACGCGTTAGAGTCATAATGCGCAAAAGTCCGAAAATTAGCAATGTTCATACTGTCGCGAAAAGCAATATTTTCCGTGTGGAGTCAATGGATCTTGAGTTTTCGAATGGCGCAACCAGAACTTACGAGCGCCTAAACCCTAAGGGTAAGGGAGCTGTTTTGGTTATTCCGATGTTGGATGACGATACCGTTCTGATGATTTACGAATATGCAGGCGGCACTGAGCGCTACGAGCTCGGATTGACCAAAGGTAAAATCGATACTGGTGAGACACCAATTGAAGCTGCTGGGCGTGAGCTCAAAGAAGAGATTGGCTATGGTGCCAATAAACTAACATTTCTAAAAACCATTACTTTGGCACCAGGCTATCAATCCAATACGACGCACATTGTGTTGGCAGAAGATTTGTACGAGCAGTGGGAAGAGGGCGACGAACCCGAACCGCTTGAAATCGTAAAACATAAACTTTCAGATCTCGAGCAACTTACTTATAACGAAGATTTGACCGAAGCTCGCAGTATCTTGGCGCTTTATATGGCGAGAGATATTATTCAGAATCGTTAGCCGTGCTGCAAATACCGAGCGAATTTTGGCTTGACCAGGCAAACACACCCTTTCCCGAGGTTAGTCTTGCTCTAAAAGAGCTCAATGGTTTGATTGGTATTGGTGGTGAGTTGTCAACGGAGCGCTTGTTGGATGCTTACAGCAAAGGCATTTTCCCTTGGTATGGCGAGGGTGAGCCTATATTGTGGCATTCGCCAGATCCAAGAATGGTCATTACCCAAAAGGATTTTCATTTGTCTAAAAGCTTAGCGAAGGTCATTCGCTCAAGGCGCTTTGAAGTGAAAATAAATGAACAATTTAACAAGGTAATCAATCTTTGCCGCAACACCCCTAGAACTGTCGACACAGGCACTTGGCTTGACGATGATATGGTTAACGCCTATTGTATTCTTCATAAAAAAGGTTATGCGCATTCGTATGAAGTCTACGAGGAAGGTGTGTTGGTGGGCGGGCTTTACGGTGTTGCGCTAGGCGAGGTGTTTTTTGGCGAGTCGATGTTCTCTCTGGTTAGTAATGCTTCAAAAGTTGCCTTCGCCAGTTTGCTGCAGAGTGACACTTACAAATTGATTGATTGCCAGGTGGAAAATGAACACTTGAAAAGCCTCGGTGCCATCAATATCCCAAGGGATTTGTTTGTACAACAGCTGAAGGCCTTTGTGTAAAATAGCGCTATTAAAGAAAAACCGGTAAGCGCTATGAAAAAAATACTGAAAGTAACGATGATTGTCTCATTTGTAATCGCTCTGAGTGCGTGTGGCAGAATGGGTGACCTTACGCCAGCAACAGCAAATCAAAGCAGTTCAGCGTCGACATCAAGTGCTGCCTAAGCTCAAACTCGTTGAACACATTTTCTTTTCAAAACAACATATTGCATGCTGAGTCTGTTTCTGTAACAGACCTGATGGCGACGTACAGCTCGCCACTCTATATTTATTCAAGAGCCGAAATAGAGGCCAACTGGCGTGAATTCGACCAAGCTTTTGGCGACCACCCGCATTTAATCTGCTATGCAGTAAAGGCCAACTCTAATTTAGCGGTTCTTAATACACTTGCCAAAATGGGTTCTGGCTTTGATATTGTTTCCATTGGCGAACTCCAGCGCGTGATTGCTGCTGGCGGGGATCCTGCAAAATGCGTATTCTCAGGTGTGGCAAAAACCCGCAGCGAAATTCAACAAGCTTTGGAAATTGGTATTTACTGCTTCAACGTAGAATCTGCGGGCGAGCTGGATAGAATTGAGTCGGTCGCTAGTGAATTAAGTGTTAAGGCGCCTATTTCGATTCGAGTGAATCCTGATGTTGATGCAAAAACACATCCTTATATTTCGACGGGTTTGAAAGAGAACAAATTTGGTGTTGATATTGAGGCATCAAGGGCTTTGTATCACAGGGCGCAACAATCAGACTCGCTTAATGTTTGCGGTATGGATTGTCATATTGGTTCGCAAATCACTGAAGTGTCGCCGTTTATTGACGCACTCGATAAAGTATTGGATTTGATTTCTCAATTAAGTGAAGACGGTATTGATATTCAGCATCTGGATTTGGGTGGCGGTGTTGGTATTACTTACGATGATGAGCAAACGATCGATATTGCGGATTATATTCAAGCGGCGTTGGCGAAAGTTGGTACGTTGGAAATTTTGCTAGAACCTGGACGAGCCATTGTTGGCAATGCTGGTATTTTTGTCACTCAAGTAGAATATTTGAAGCAAAATGATGACAAGTCATTCGCCATTATCGATGGCGCAATGAACGATTTGTTGCGCCCCGCACTTTATGGCGCATATCATAAGGCCTTTGCTGTGAATGAAAATTCAACAGGGGTGAAAGATACTTGGGATTTGGTTGGCCCAGTATGCGAAACAGGGGATTTCTTGGCGAAAGGCAGGGAGCTCACTTTGGCTCAGGGTGATTATGTTGCTTTGATGTCTGCAGGCGCGTATGGTTTTACCATGAGCTCGAACTACAACACTCGACCAAAAGTTGCTGAGGTGATGGTTTCTGGCGACACGCACACGCTTGTGCGCAAGCGAGAGACTATTGAATCTTTATTTGAAAACGAATTTACACTGGACACTTAATCATGAAATTAACAAATAATCAAAAAAGGTATTTACGCTCATTAGCACACGATATAAAGCCTGTTGTTATGGTGGGTCAGCATGGTTTGAGTGATGCTGTACTGGCAGAGTTGAAATCTAGTATGGCTATTCATGAGCTTATAAAAATCAAAGTACGTGCTGAGAACCGCGAAGAAAAACAACAAATTATTGACAAGATTGTTGCCTTTTCAGAGGCGGCTATTGTTCAAGTTATTGGTGGCGTGCTGGTGATTTATAAGTCTTTTGATGAAGATCCGGTGATATCACTGCCACGAAAATGAAAATTGCAATCAGTGCGGCAGAGACTTCGGGCGATTTAGTTGCCTCTGCACTGGTTAAATCCCTACTTGAGTTAAATCTAGAATGCCACATAGAAGGCATGGCGGGCGACAAAATGGCCGCTGCTGGTTGCCAAACCCTTTGGCATATTAACCAGGTTAATGTGATGGGTTTTAGTGAAGTCTTAAGAAAACTGCCTTCACTATTGCGCCTGCGAAAGGCTATGGTATCTCACTTCTGCGAACAAAAACCTACGGTGTTTATTGGCGTCGATGCCCCTGATTTTAATTTTAAGATTGAGCGACAGCTAAAAGCTCGCGGCATCAAAACGGTGCATTTTGTTAGCCCTTCGGTTTGGGCGTGGCGCTCAAGTCGCATCAAAAAAATCAAAGAATCCACAGACTTAATGCTGTGTATGTTTCCCTTCGAAGTTGATTTTTATAAAAAGCACGGGCAGAAAGCTCTTTTTGTTGGTCACCCTTTGGCGGAAATTTTGACGCCACGAGCAGGTCACAAGCAAGGAAAAAAAGTACTGTTGATGCCCGGTTCTCGTGAGGCAGAAATTAAATCTTTATTGCCCGAGATGTTGAGCGCTTTGAGGCTCATGAAGGCACAAGACAAAGAGGTTAGTTTTTCATTGACGCTGGCGAACACTAATTTACAATCTTGGGTGGAAGGGCAAATCGTAGGCCTAGATATCGAAATTAGCATCGGTGACGCTCATCAGAGGATCTCGCAAGCGGATTTGGTTATTGTGGCATCGGGCACGGCGACGCTGGAGATTGCGATGTTGGGCGTACCAATGGTTGTGGTTTATAAGCTTTCAGCGATTAGTTACCAAATCGCCAAACGTTTATTGAAAACGGACTATGTCTCGCTACCGAATGTGATGTTGGGTAAAGAGGTGGTACCAGAGTTGCTTCAGGACAAAGCAAATGCCGATAATATCGCAAGTTCTGCCTTGCGAATACTGAGCGCTGACAATACGCAATTAGTAGCTGAATTAAGCTCTATTCATGCCCAGCTTAATCAAGGCTCCGCAGAGCGGTCAGCCAAAGCTATATTGGAATTTATCAATGCCTAAGTTGATGCGCCAAATTGTCCTTAATGCTTTATCTGAGGATATTGGCACTGGTGATATTTCATCGAGTTTGCTTGACGATGCGCTTGTATCCGGGAAAATCATTTGTCGTCAGAAAGCGATTATTTCTGGTCTTGATTATGCAGCTCTTTGCTTTTATGAGCTCGATCCCAACATTACAATTCAGTGGCAAATTACAGAGGGGGGTTCGGCAGAACCGGGGCAAGCGCTCTGTTTTCTTAAAGGCCGATCTCGAGCCATGATAAGTGCTGAGCGCACAGCGCTTAATTTTTTGCAGACATTGAGTGCAACAGCCACGCAAACAAGGCATTTGTCTGACCTTATTGCCCACACTAAAACCAAATTGCTTGATACACGAAAGACGCTACCCAATCTTCGCCATGCGCAAAAACGAGCGGTAAAAAGTGGTGGTGGCGTTAATCATCGCATGGGGCTTTACGATTGTGTCATGCTCAAAGAAAACCATATTGCTGCGATTGGCTCGCTTGAGAGTGCAATCGGCAGAGCCTTAGAGGCCTTTCCAGACAAGCCAGTGATTGTTGAGGTGGAAACACTGGATCAATTAGACCAGGCACTCGCTATTGGCGGTATTACGCGAATACTGTGCGACAATTTTGACCCAAGAGTGTTGGCGGAGGCTGTTAGAAAAACGAATGGAAAATGCCCGTTGGAGGCCTCAGGAAATATTGACGAGGGCAATATTCAAGAATTTGCAGAAACCGGAGTCGACTATATTTCTATTGGTGCTATTACCAAGCACATCCGAGCAATCGATCTATCTTTGCAATTTGATTAGAGTTAAGCGCTAGCCAAAAAAGCAGGACTTGTACTGTCCTCCGTAGTATTGTAGCGAAGGAGTTTGCCATCAAGATCTTTGACGCTGCCGCCTGCCCCTTCAAGTATACAAACACCTGCTGCTGTGTCCCACTCTGAACACGGCCCGAATTTTGGGTAATAATGGTGTATTCCTTCGGCAATAGTACAGAATTTAAGCGCACTGCCAAGGAGAAAAAGTTCAAAGTTGGTTTTGTCGCTGAGGTGGTTTTGCAGGTATTTGTTTGTTGAGGAATAATGACCAATGACAACATGTTGCCAGCGTTTTGGCCGTGAGGTTTTAAGCTGGTAGCAAATATTATCAAGCAGTTTTATACTGGTTTCACCAGGGATTCTATAATAGTGAGTCTTGCTGAAAGGTGCATAAATGAGGCCAAAAATAGGATAGTTGTTTTTGATATAAGCAATATTGATGCAAAAATCATAATTTCCATCTAGGAAATCTCGGGTGCCGTCCAGCGGGTCAATCAGCCAATATTCACCCCAATTTTTGCGAACTGCAAAAGGGATTTCTTGCGATTCTTCCGATAGGACCGGTATCCCTGGTGTGAGTCGCTCCAGTTCTTCGCTAATCAACCTGTGGGCGGTTTCATCGGCAATTGTTAACGGCGTGTTGTCCGATTTAACAGTGATGTCTAGCTTCTCTTTATGAAGCGTCATGATGCACTCGCCGACTTGTGAAGTGAGCTCGATGAGTTGGGGTAATATTGCTGCAAACATGGGTTTAATCATACCCCTTGTCGCGTCGCGACCAAAGAAAAATGGTGGGCCTACTTGGACTTGAACCAAGGACCAATCGATTATGAGTCGATTGCTCTAACCAACTGAGCTATAGGCCCTAAACTTAAACGGCTATTCCAAGAAGCTTTGTAATTTATGCGCTCGTGAAGGGTGTCTCAGCTTGCGTAGCGCCTTAGCTTCAATTTGACGAATTCTTTCGCGAGTGACATCAAACTGACGACCCACTTCTTCCAAAGTATGGTCGGTGCTCATATCAATACCAAAACGCATCTTTAAAACTTTGGCTTCTCTTGGTGACAAGTTTGCCAATAGATCACTGGTTGTTTCTTTAAGGCTTTCCCTAGTTGTGATTTCAACTGGAGAAGAGAGTTTTTCGTCTTCAATAAAGTCACCAATTGTTGAATCTTCATCATCACCCACTGGGTTTTCCATCGATAGTGGCTCTTTAGCAATTTTAAGAATTTTGTTAATTTTGTACTCTGGTAATTCCTTTTCTACTGCCTACTCTTCTGGTGTTGCTTCACGTCCAAATTTTTGTAGAAGTTGGCGTCTTACGCG
>JBBWVR010000063.1:0-1593 GCA_050256315.1 Gammaproteobacteria bacterium
CGATATAAAGCGTGCCTTGTTGCGGCACGATTAACATCTCGGCGTCGGAGTTGTAAAAATAACCCTCCATATCGCTATTAGCAGCATAAGTATAAATGCCCACGCCCACTTGAGTGCTGACAGAGCCATTGCCACAAATAGTAAAGAGACCTTCGATAAAATCGGTTTTAACCGAGGGTGCGCTTTGTGGATCCCAGCGCATTTGGTTGGGGCTGGTAATCACATCCTCAGCCAATAAAGACAAATTGGGATGAGGTAAAGGAACAAAATCCGAGCCAATCGCACTCGGGCGAATGCGATACAACCAGCTACGCTTGTTGTCTCCTCGTGGTGCGGTAAAAGCACTGCCAGAAAACTGCTCAGCGTAGAGACCGTAAGCGCATTTTTGTGGCGAGTTACGCCCAATAGGCAACGCACCCGCCAAGGCCTCGGTCTCGAAGTGATTGCCAAAACCACTTTGGTATTGTCTATTATCAGTTTGCAAAATCATGTCAAATCCTTAGTCAATTTTAGATGACGCCGCGTTCTTTTTGATCTTGTTCGATTGAATCAAACAAAGCCTGGAAGTTGCCTTCACCAAAACCCTCATTGCCTTTTCTCTGAATAATTTCAAAGAATAGCGGACCAATAACAGTATCAGTAAAAATTTGCAGTAATTTGTCTTCTTCACCCACTTTGTCAATCGCCTCACCATCAATCAAAATTTGATTCTTTCTTAGGCGTTGCAAATCTTCACCGTGATTGGGCAGACGTTTATCAATGCCATCAAAGTATGAATCTGGCGTTGACATAAAACTCATGCCGTCCGCCCGAAGTGATTCCACCGTTTGGTAAATATCATCACTGCCCAGTGCAATATGCTGAATACCCTCACCATTATGAATACTCAAATACTCTGCAATTTGGCTTTTGTCGTCAGACGACTCATTGATAGGGATGCGAATTTTTCCGCATGGGCTGGTCAATGCGCGCGACTTTAGGCCGGTCAATTTGCCCTTAATATCAAAATAACGAATCTCTTTAAAATTAAATAAATCGCTGTAAAAATTGGACCATTTGTCCATATTACCACGTTCAACATTGTGTGTGAGATGATCAATATATGTCAACCCTTGGCCAACAGGATGTTGATCAACACCCGCAATTGGGACAAAATCAATGTCATAAATATTAATGGCTTTATAACGATCAACTAAGTACAGCAGCGAGCCGCCAATGCCACGAATCGCAGGTATTTGCAATTCCATCGGACCGGCGCCAGAGGCAATAATTTCAACGCCTTTTTTCTTTAATTCGTTCACCGCAAAATTTGCATCTTCAACACGAAATGCCATGGCATTAGCACTCGGGCCATGCGTCGAATAGAAATCGTGCCCTTGACCCTGAGCTTCGTTGTTAAGGATAAAGTTAATATCCCCTTGACGATAAAGAGTAACGTTTTTACTTCTGTGCCTAGCAATCGCCACAAAGCCAAGTTGCGTAAACAATTCTGCCAATTGTTCAGGCTTGTTTGAGGCGTACTCAACAAATTCAAAGCCATCTGTTTTTAGTGGATTTTCCCAAGTTTTAATCATTGTTTCTTCTCCTGATAAT
>JBBWVR010000064.1:0-4778 GCA_050256315.1 Gammaproteobacteria bacterium
TCTGCTTTATTATCCAGACTAATGCAATACGGATACATGCCTTTTTGTTGACACTCTTGAACAGCCTTATGGGTGTCTTTAATAAGCACTTTTGAATTAGGCACATCGATATCTGAAGGCTCACCATCGGTCAAAATCAGCATCAATTTTTTGTCACTTTGCTGCAAATCAAGATAATGCGCACCATGGCGAATAGCCGCCCCCATGCGAGTGGAATATTCGGCTTTCAAATCTGCCAGTCTTGATTTAACTGTATCGTCCCAATGTTCGCTGTAACCTTTGATGTGATAATACATAACCCGCTCACGCGTATCTGAGTTAAAACCAGCAATGGCGAAATTATCACCCAATTGCTCAACCGCCCAGCCTAACAAAGAAACCGCTTCTTGCAATAATTCCAAGATAGAGCGATTTGTGCCAGGGACAATATCATTCAAAGATTCGGACAAATCAAGCAAAAGTAACACCGAAACACTGCGCGAATCGTGCTCGAAATCGGTATTAATACGTGTGTCTGGCTGCGAGCCATTCTTGAAGTCAATGACGCTACGAAGGGCGATATCCAAATCCAGCTCAGCACCCTCTTCCTGATATCTCAAACGTTTTTTATTTTGCGGTTTTAAAAGATCCAGCACTCGCTTGAGTTGTTTGACTAAATTAGCATGTTTCGCCAACAACTCATCAATTTTAGACGGATCTGAATGAGAGTGAAGACGCTCATACACCGAGACCCAATCGGGCTTATAAGACTTGTGGAAGCAATCCCACTCATCATAATAGCGTGGTGGAATCGCCTCAACAGCAACGGGCTCCATATCGTTATACAGCTCTGCAATAAATAACTTTTCACCCTCATCTTCTCTTTCAATAAATCGCCACATCATACGATTATCGTCTCGATAGGAAGCCTCGGTATTATCAAAATATAAATCCGCGAGAGAGTCCGATGCTTTCTTGGTTTTGGCAAGAAACGAAATACCAAGGGCCAAACTATCCTCGGTGCTTGTATTTTCCTTGTCGATCATCAACGCCTTAAAACGAGTAGCATAATCCAAGATATCCGAGTTTTTATAAGGATGATTATCATCAATTAATGCACGTGACAACATTGCCGCACGGTGCTTAACTCCAGACTGCTTAGTCTCATCGCAATCAAACTCACCTAACTCAGGCATTAGATTTCGCCAAATATCGACTAAACCTGGATAGCGCTTGGCAGATAAATACTCCACGCGCGCATCCTCAAACACTTCTGCAAACAACCTTTGATGAGGGCTCAAATTATCCGCAATCACGGCTTTGGTAAACTGCTGATGAGCAATCAAATGCGATATCAAGGCCAAATATCGACGCAACGGCGAAACACCGTTCAGTTCGCTATAAACATCAGGCAAGCGAATGGTGCCATCTTCGATGTACGGTCGAAAAAATTGCAGTCGCTCAAAATCCGAAGAATAAGGAGCGTACACATAATCCTTATCCCATAAGGATTTCTGTAGAAGGTAAAGCTGCCTTTCAACATCAATAAACAGCAATCCCTTGCGCTGACGCTGAAAAACTGCACGCGAATCCGAAGTTGATAAGGAGAAAAATGCTTCTTGTTGATCGGGGTGTCTTTTAAAATAACGCAAGCCATAATCAACCCAAGCGTAAGCCCCTGTGTAGTCAAGTCGGCCTAAAATCATGCCAATTTTCGATAACAACGCCTTAAATGAAGGCGAGCTATGGGTCACGTGAATACCGTGCACAGAATAAGTCGTCTTTGCTAAATGGTAGTCAATAAATGCTAAATACTCATCCAGTTCATCGGCCTTGGTGTGGTTAATAACTTCCATAAAACTGAGAAGAAAATCCACCAAAAAATCCTTATTCGGACTTCTTGCAATGGTCTGATAGGAGAAATCGGTGATTTTTTTAATGGATCCTTCGCCAAAATGCTCACCCACCCAATACATCATGCTAATAAAGGTAATGGAAATAGAGGGGCCTTGGCCAATTTTTGCAAAGAACTCTACGCCATCGTAATATTCGTCCAACA
The DNA here is from genome assembly GCA_050256315.1 of Gammaproteobacteria bacterium. Taxonomy (GTDB): domain Bacteria; phylum Pseudomonadota; class Gammaproteobacteria; order PS1; family Pseudothioglobaceae; genus Pseudothioglobus. The sequence continues at coordinate 2,039 of JBBWVR010000064.1, forward strand.
AGGTCGGACTCAACCTTTGTCGGGCTGTATCAATTTGCTTGTTGAATTCAGTGTGTACCGAATCAAAAGCGCAATGTAATTGGCGAGGCTGGAGTGACTTTGTCATGAATGCTAAGCTTTGGGGCTAGCCAAAGATTGCCTCAATTGAAGTCTGCATTGTTTCGCGCACTTCGACGTCATCCGTAATCGGTTTAACCATTGCCATCTGGCAAGCATCCTTCACACCAACACCACCAACAATTAATGTACCTGCGTAATTAAGCAGTCTTGTTGAGGCGCCCTCATCAAGTCCGTGACCCACTAGCGCTCGAGTAGTGTTGGCAAATTGCACCAATTTAGCGGCAATGTCTTGATCAACTCCAGACTCTTGGGTGACAATAATTGTTTCCAATTCTTCATTGGCAAAGTCAAAATCCATTGCCACAAAGCGTTGCTTGGTAGACTGTTTCAAATCCTTCATTAACGATTGATAGCCAGGATTGTATGAAATAACCAATTGGAAATCGGGGTGTGCTTTTAATAACTCGCCTTTTTTGTCAAGCATTAACTCGCGTCTGTGATCCGTTAGTGAGTGAATCACCACCATCGTATCTTGGCGCGCCTCAACTACCTCATCAAGGTAACAAATTGCGCCGTGACGCGCGGCCAACGTTAAAGGACCGTCAATCCATTTAGTTCCATTTGCGTCCAACAAAAAACGCCCAATCAGATCAGAAGCGGTAATATCCTCATTGCAAGAAACGGTAATAATAGGCTTATCTAGCTGATGCGCCATATGTTCAATAAAGCGCGACTTACCACAACCTGTTGGCCCTTTGACCATCACCGGCAAGCGAGATTGGTATGCAGCAGTGTAGAGCTCAACCTCATTGGATTGCGCTTGATAGTAAGGCAACTCCCCTACTTTAAACTGATTTATGTCAAAATTTGCCATCAATACACCCCGAGAATTTGTTTGTTAGATAATAGTAGATATTTTTGCTATTTTAATGTGAAAATTAACACCTCATTTGCCAAAAAATTTGTCAAACATATAACTCAGAAAAGAGCCTTTTAATGAACAGTAGAGATCACTCACTTGACCTAATGCGCGGCGTTGCCATCTTTATGATGATCGCCTTTCACCTGATTTACGACCTTAATGAGTTTGGCTATACAGATATTCCCCTTTCCGGTTATTGGTTGACAACTTATTGGCGTTATTTAATTGTTTTTCTATTTCTAAGCTCTGTCGGCATCAGCCTTGTTTTGGCTTACGGCCAACAATTCAATATTGTTAAATTTAGTAAGCGGATGGCTCTTCTTGGTTTAGCCGCTTTGGCGGTGTCACTGGGCACCTATCGTATGTTTCCTAATGCTTGGGTTTATTTTGGAATTTTGCACTTGATTTGGGCCTCTTGCTTAATCGCCGTGCCTTTTGTTAGGGCGCCTAATACATCACTGCTAATTGGGGTTGTTATTCTGAGTTTAGGGTATTTTAATCTCCCAGATTTATCCTTTTTAAGAGCCCTATTGTCGGATAACCTCCCAGGCGCTAGTGTTGATTTCTACCCACTCTTTCCATGGCTCTCTCTTGTCTTTATCGGTATTTACTTAGGCCATAATCCTTGGCATAGAAAGATCATCACCTTCCGTTCAACTTTTATCCAATATTTGGGGCAACACTCCTTGCTTATCTATCTTGTGCATCAAGTGTTGCTCTTTGGACTGGTGTATACGATTTATACTTTAACCAATCTATAAATCGTAACAAACTCAAACATTGTTACTTATGAACACCTAGCTTTTCTCTCCAACCTGGATATAGCTGATCTGCATCGCCAGGGAATGACTCAAACGCTCTTGCAAACTCATTGTGCTCTTTGGCAAACTCAATCGGATCAGCACCAGCCTTCCAGCACTCAAATGCTTGGCGTAATGATGTCGCGCCCGCTGCAGGCGAGTCAATATGGCCATAAGCACCGCCACCAGAAGTGTTGATAACATTACCGTGACCCAAGTTTTCAAAGAAACCTGGAAGGCGCAATGCATTCATACCACCTGAAATAATTGGTGTAGTTGGCTTCATACCAAACCACTCTTGATGGAAGAACGGGCCATCAGCACTATCACGCTCAATCATATAAGCAATATTTCTATCATCAGAGCCGCCTTCCATTTTGCCGTAGCCCATAGTACCCACATGAATACCCGAAGCACCCATTAAACGTGAAAGCTTAGCCAGTACAAATGCCGTATAACCACGAACCGAAGATGGCGAGGTTATCGCACCATGACCCGCTCTATGGTAGTGCAAATATTGATTAGGATAGTTGCGACGTGCAGTCGTTACCATGCCGCAACCACCCACATAGCCATCAACTAGAAAGGCAACGTGGTGTGCATTTTCGCCAAAAGTTTCCAGGATGTAGTCTGCACGAGCACACATTTCATGGTGGTCATCCGCAGTGATATTAGCCGAGAATAATTTTGCCTCGCCTGTTTCGTCTTGTGCACGCTTCATTGAATCAGCAACCAAAGGGGTTACATCTTTCATGCGAGCATAAACTTGGTTACCTTGAGGTTCGTCGTTCTTAATAAAGTCACCACCCAACCAGAACTGGTACGCGGCTTCTGCAAATGGCTTGGGGCGTAAACCCAGCTTTGGTTTAATAATCGTACCCGCAATATAACCGCCATCCGTACGTGAACGGCCTAATAAATTCCAAAGGTCTGTAATATCTTTTGATGGACCATCAAA
>JBBWVR010000065.1:0-5358 GCA_050256315.1 Gammaproteobacteria bacterium
CTGCTGAGCTTTTTTGCAAAATCTTCAATGAACAGGAGTTTCGCTTATAGCCTTATCCTGCTCATCACATCAAGTCACATTCATGCGTTAGATGAAGATTTATTTATTGAAACAGTCCTGCAAAGCGCCCATTTGTTAGAAAGTGCGGCCATTATCTAGAGATCAAAAAAAATTGAATTGCTCGGCGATGAACGCCAGTATAACAATTGGCATTGGAATTTAGAGAGAGGTTGTTTTGTCAGATCGCGTGCAAGACAAAAATACTAATTACTAACACCCACCAATAAACAAAATTTGATCAGACACGTGTTGATTATGACAACCTCCTGGATCGTTTACTTGTCAACTCTCTGTGATTGCTCTAAAGTCCAAGCCTTGATTTTTTCAGTAATTTCATTCGTCGAACCATCACTTGGAGAGATTAACTTGCCAATAACGATAGTAATAACTCCTGGCTTTTTGAGAAAGCTACCTTTGGGCCAGCACTTACCGGCGTTATGGAAAACCGGTTGAATAGGTTTTCCGGATTTTTTAGCAATCGCTACTGCACCGTTTTGGTATTTTCCAAGCTTTTTATGAGGTTGGCGCGTGCCCTCAGGGAATATAACCACCGAGATGCCGCTGTTAAGTCTGCTATTGCCTTGCTTAATGACTTGTTTCATCGCTTGAAATTTATCACGTCTTTTAATTACGATAGGGCTTAGCATGGCGAGACTCCAGCCAAAAATTGGGATGGATAGCAGCTCCTGTTTTAGCACCCAAGTGTGAGGTGGGAAAACCGTTTGAAAGGCCAAAGTCTCCCAAGTGGACTGGTGATTTGATGCAATGACACAGGGTTTTCTACAAATATTATCCTCACCTTCTACTTTGATCGTTATGTTCGTTGCAATACGCAACCACCACATACAAAACTTTGCCCACTTGGAGAGGGCCTTGTAACGAGAGGGGTAGGCAGTAAAGTAGAAAAATAAACCAAAAAACACAATCACAACAAGACTGGTGATTGAGCCAATAAAATACAATAAGGATCTTAGAAATAGCATGTTGAGTTGGGGTTAAACCTTACAAATGAGTACTTGATTAAGCTAAAATTTTAGCTATTATATAGCCTAAACAGGCTCTCAAGTAAGGGCAAGCTTAATGGAAATCATCATCGTCTTAATTTCACTGCTATTTGGTGCATTTGCTGCATTCCTGTTCTTTAATTCAAAACTGTCACGCTCAAACGAAAAAAACATTCAACTGCAAGCCACGCTTACCGAAAAAGAAAAACATTTTGTTGAAAAAATGCAATTTGTTGACCAGATGAAATCACAAATGAACAGTGATTTTAAAACCCTCGCTACCGATATTCTTAAAACGGATCGGGATAAACTTAAAACTGAGAACAGCGAATTGTTGACACCACTTCAAGGGCAATTGGCCAGTTTTAGAGAGCGTATTGAGACGATTACCACCGAGCAAGTTAAAGAGCGGGCGACGCTGTCAGAACAGATTAAGCATTTGCAAAGAGCGAGTATTGAGACACAAACTTCGACGCAAAATTTAACCAATGCACTGACCCACGACAACAAGCGCCAAGGCGATTGGGGTGAAATGGTTTTGAGCTCGATTCTGTCAAGTTGCGGCCTAAGAGAGGGTTACGAATTTGAAACACAGGGTCAATACAAAAATGAGCATGGTGAATCATTCCGCCCCGATGTAATCGTCCATTTGCCACAAGAAAAAGACATTGTCATTGATTCCAAGGTGTCGCTTAAAGATTATGTCGAATACATTGCCGATCAGTCTAATGAGGCAGCGCTTAAGAAGCATATTAAATCAATTGAAACACAAATAAAAAATATTAGCATCAAGGAATATGAGAATTTAGAAGGCGTCAAAACACTTGATTTTATTTTTGTGTTTATTCCCATCGAATCTGCACTCTGGGTGGCGTTAGAGCACAAACACTCTTTGTTTGATGATGCTCTGAAGAAGAACATTATGTTGGTGTCACCTTCGACATTAACGATGAGCTTGAAGACAATTAACTACATTTGGCAAACCGAAAGACAGCATAAAAATGCCGAAGAAATCGCTCGCCAGGCTGGCGCTATGTACGATCAATTAGCGCGATTTGTCGACGAGATGGACAAGGTGGAAAGGCATTTAGATAAAGCTAAAGAAGTGCATTCTGATGCGCGCAAGAAGCTTTCAACCGGCAGAGGAAATTTAATTGGTCGTGCTGAAAAACTCAAAACATTTGGCGTACAAACAAAAAAGGAAATTAGTGAATGAATATTTCATCGAGTCACGAGATTGTGGCGGACGAGCTTAAGGGGAAAGTGATTTTGGTGACCGGCGCTAACCGTGGTTTTGGCTTGGCCATTACTAAGGATTTAGCAAAGGCCGGCGCTACGGTTATTATGCTCGGTAGAGATTTGGGTTCGCTCGAATATGCTTACGATGCTGTGGTTGATGCTGGATTTGAAGAGCCCATTCTTTACCCGCTTGATTTGGAAGGATCAACGCCGGAACAATACCAAGAATTACAAGATAACGTTGAGCGTCAATTTGGCCGCCTTGATGGCCTTATCCACAATGCCGCTATTTTGGGCACTATGATGCCTATTGAGCAATACGACATCAAGCTTTGGTATTCGACCATTCAAATTAACCTAAGTGCACCTTTTATGTTGACGCAGTTTTTAATTCCGTTGCTTAACAAGGCCGATGATGCCAGAGTGTTGTTTATCTCAGCTGAGCAGGGCAGAGAGGCGAAAGCTTACTGGGGTGCTTACGGAGTTAGTAAACATGCTGTTGAAGGTTTTGCCAAAACACTTTCTGAGGAGTTAGAGAAAACCAATATCAAGGTCAACACGCTCGACCCTGGCAAAATGCAAACCGAGCTTCGACGCGCAGCTTATCCCGCAGAAGACGCTAGTGGCAATCCACAAGCAAGTGACAAAAGCTCAGCAATCGTGGGTTTAATGGGTGTAAATGGTGTGAGCTTTCAAGGTCAACAATTGACGTTTGAAGGCTAGTTTTTAGCGTTGTAAGTCTGGCGTTAAATGAGGGTGAATGGTTTTAAGGATCGCTTTAAAAGCGCCTCCATTGCCAGCCACAACATTGCCTGTTTCTAGGTATTGATCACGACCTGAGAAGTCACCAATAAAGCCACCAGCTTCTTTAACCAAAAGAGCGCCTGCTGCCATATCCCAATTATTTAGTCCAATTTCCCAGAAGCCGTCCAACCGTCCAGCAGCCACATAAGCCAAGTCAAGTGCGGCGGAGCCAGCTCGTCTAATACCAGCGGTTTGTAAGTGGATTGCCTTAAATGTGTCAAGGTAGCAATCTAAATGCTGAGGATGTCTAAAAGGAAATCCGGTGCCAATTAAGGCATGTTCTAGGCCATTGGATTTGGTGACACGTATGCGTTCATCGTTTAAATAGGCACCTTCACCCCTTGATGCGTAGAACAATTCCTCTTTGAAAGGGTCGTAGACAACGGCGTGAGTGGCAACATTATTCTCGTACAAGGCAATTGAGATTGCATACTGAGGGTAACCGTGAAGATAATTGGTTGTGCCGTCTAAAGGATCAATAATCCATTGGTTTTCATTATCTCCAAGAGTTTCACCGCTCTCTTCAGCCAAAATAGAATCTTGTGGAAAGGCTTTTTTAATCTCGTCTATAATTGCACTTTCAGCGACTTTATCAACTTCTGAAACAAAGTCATTAGCTGCTTTGTTTTCAATAGTGAGTAGATCAATTTGATTGTGATACCTGAGGACAACATCACCAGCTGCGCGAGCAGCTCGAACTGCAATATTAACGGTAGGATGCATAGTTAATGAGCCAACAAATAAAAGACACGAATTATACCTTGACACCCTTTGATAAAGTGAGGATTGTCATGGTCAACACCACCGAACCGGGCAATATCGGCGCAGGTGCCAGAGCAATGAAAAACATGGCTCTATCGCACTTGTACTTGGTTAATCCTAGTAACTTCCCTTCCGCTGTTGCAACTGCAAGAGCAAGTGGTGCTGACAATCTCTTAGCCAGCGCTACGATTTGCTCTAGTTTGGAGGAGGCGCTTGAAGGTGTACATTTGGTGATCGGCGCTAGCGCCAGACAAAGATCAATGAAATGGCGTCAACTTGATGTTGTTGATAGTTGCTTGGAAATTCAAAAAATCCTAGAGCACGATGGTCAGGAAGTGGCTGTTATCTTTGGTACCGAGAGATCGGGACTGACCAATGAAGAATTGGATTTGTGTCATATTTTGATGACAATCCCTGGCAACCCTGAGTACTTTTCTCTTAACGTGGCTTCGGCAATTCAGGTCTTCGCTTATCAATATTTTGTTTGTAGTTCACAAACCAACTTTGAATCCAGTGAAAATACTTTGGCAAGTTTTGGCGAGTTAGAGGGTTTTTACAAGCATTTAGAGCAAGTGCTTGAGCATATTGAGTATTTTGAAGAAAAACGACCGAGACCACTGCTTATGAGACGCTTGAGGCGATTATTCGGAAGGGCGCAGCCAGAGCAAGAAGAGGTAGCGATATTGCGAGGTATTTTGCGCAACATTAAGCCTTTTGAGAGAGACTAAACATTAGTGCTCAATAAAAAGCCCGGTAAAACCGGGCTTTTGTTTTTAACTCATCATCAATTTATTGATTCTCTTTACAAATTCAGCCGGTTCGCTGATTTGTCCGCCCTCGCTGAGAACGGCTTGATCGAACAAGACTTCCACTAAATCCTCATCGACAGAATCTTTGAGTTTTTTGACCAATGGATGATCGGGGTTGATTTCTAAAATTGGCTTAGTTTCAGGCACGTCTTGGCCGAGTGACTTCATGATTCGTTCCATGTTAGAGCCCAGTTCGTTCTCATCAGCAACCAAACACGATGGCGATTCACTCAAACGACTAGAGACTTTAACAGCTTTTACTTTGGCGCTTAGAATGGATTCAGCCTTTTCAATGACCTTATCAAAGTCCTTGGTGATTTTTTCTTTCTCTGCTTTGTCTTCTTCGCTGTCCAAATCTCCAAGGTCGCCTTTGGTAATCGATTTGAACTCAAGACCTTCATGCTCGCCAAAGTTACCTACTAGCCATTCGTCAACACGATCGGTAAGTAGCAAGACTTCAATGCTTTTTTTCCTGAAAATTTCTAAGTGTGGAGAACCTTTCGCTGCTGCGTGCGTATCAGCGGTGATGTAGTAAATCGCCTTCTGCTCTTCTTTTTTGCGTGAGATATAATCCGCAAGTGAAGCATTTTGATCAGTGCTACCTGTTTCAGTTGTTGCAAAACGTAGCAGGGCGGCAATTTTTTCTTTATTGTCAAAGTCTTCAACAATGCCTTCTTTCA
>JBBWVR010000066.1:0-9433 GCA_050256315.1 Gammaproteobacteria bacterium
ACCTTCGGTACATATAAGAGGTTCGACCCCTCGAAATTCTTTTTGAGTAAGGAGGCGTTGGCGGCCTCTGTCATCATGTTTAATTCATTGTAAATGATGCCCTCAAATTCAGTCACAGCCTCAACTGGGCACAGTCTTTTGCCATCGGGGTGTTTTTCTGCCAGCGCGGCAAAAGCGTAAAGCAGCCTGAGGTCGCGCTTTATTTTCTTTTTAATGTCGGGGCGAACAACCTTGATAATGATTTCTTCGCCGTCAAGATTCACAGCACTATGAACCTGAGCAATAGAGGCGGAAGCAAGCGGCACATCATCAAACGAAGAGAAAAGTTGTGCGACACTAGCGCCCAGTGCTTTTTCAATAATGGCCTTGGATTCTGATGCCGGAAATGGCGGACACTTGTCTTGCAATTTAGCAAGTTCGTCGCCAATATCGTCTGGCAACAGGTCTCTACGTGTGGATAAAGTTTGACCAAATTTAATAAAAATCGGCCCCAGCTCTTCTAGTGCTCGGCGAATTCGCTCGCCTCTAGAGAGCTTGCTAGAAGGAAAGTAGTGCCATGGCGTCAGATATATCAACGGCTTAAAGCTTTTTAGTAAAGGCGTTGAGAGAATGAGGTTGTCAAGTCGATAACGGACCAGCACCCGAGAAATACGAATAAAGCGCAATAGGCTCCTCATCTACTTTGCCCCGCCATTAAAAAAACGTGAGCGAGATGGGGCAACTAGTAAAGTTGATAGGTCGTCTTTCAGTGTTTCAACAATATCGTTTAAGTTGTCATCGGGTCTTTTTTTGGCAAAACGAATTACCTTGCCTAGTTGATGCGCCACAATGTCGCCTGTGTATTGTGAGATGAGCTCTTCAACATCAATTGATGTTTCTGCAAACAAATCTGAGAGGGTTTGTGCAACCTTGACATTGCCATTAATGACAACCTCGTCATTGGCGAGTAGGTCTTTGAGCTCTTTGCCTTTAAACAGCGATAAAAAGGCCAATCTGTTAAGAGTAATGTCAACGTCTGGGCTTTGTTGTTGAGCCTCAAGCACATAAATGCGTGAGTTGATGCAGACGAAGCAAAGATTTAAGCCAAGCTCTGGTACGTGCAGGGCGATGTTGTGACCTTCAAGCTTGCCTAGCTTTACCACGCCATTGGCGATTAATAAATTTAGGGTTTTTTCAAGGGCAAGGCGAAGCATGTTGGTCTAAGCCTTGACGGCCTTGTGTAGCGCAACAATGCCGCCAGAAAGATTGTGATATTCGCAGAAAGCAAAACCAGCGTCAAGCGCCATTTGCTTTAACGTTTCTTGATCTGGGTGTTTGCGAATAGATTCTGCAAGGTATTGGTAGCTTTCCTCGTCATTAGCAATGAGTCCGCCAAGTTTTGGCATAACATTGAAGGAATAAAAATCGTATAATTTTTCTAATAAAGCATTATCAACTTTTGAAAATTCCAACACCAATAAGCAGCCGCCTTTTTTTAGTACGCGGTGCATTTGCTTAAGCGCAGCATCCTTATCGGTGACATTTCTTAGGCCAAATGCAATACTGACACAATCAAAAGTGTTGTCTTTGAAAGGTAACGATTCGGCATTAGCCTGTACAAACTCAACGTCCACTAAGCCACGATCAATGAGGTTTTTCCTACCCTCTTCAAGCATTGCACCGTTGATGTCCGATAAAATTACCTGACCTGTTGCGCCGACTTTTTCTCTAAACTTAATCGCTAAATCGCCCGTACCCCCAGCAATATCCAGAACTTTGTCACCAGTGCCGACATTACTAAGGCCAATCGCATAACGCTTCCACAGACGATGAGCGCCCATAGAAAGGACGTCGTTCATTAGGTCGTAGTTACTTGCTACTGAGTCGAAGACGTCCTTGACTAGGCCTTGCTTGTCGGCGACGTCTACTTGTTGATAGCCAAAGTGTGTGGCTTTATCCATGGTTATCTTGTTGGGTAATCCCTAAAGTCGTGGCCAGTATAGATTTGCGTTGGCCTAAAGATGCGGTTGTTTGACACTTGTTCGTGCCAGTGAGCGGCCCAACCAGCAGAACGCGACATAGCAAAAATTGGCGTAAAGTGTTCTGGCGTAAACTTAAATATTTCAGAATAAAGCACACCTGAGTAGAAATCGACATTCGGGTAAACACCTTTATGGCTTAGCAATTCTTCACAAACAGATTCAACCTCTAAGGCTGTTTCGAAGCGGTTCGAGAGAGTGATACTAGTCTTTGCCACGTAATCTTTAATCATTTTTTCCAAAATGGTTGCTCTTGGGTCTTTGGTTCTGTATTCGCGATGCCCCATACCCCAAATCACTTGCTTGTTCTTAAGACGACCTTCAATCCAAGACCTTGCGTTTTCTGGTGAGCCAATTTCGTCTAGCATTTTTAAAACACTTTCATTTGCGCCGCCGTGCAACGGGCCCGCTAGAGTTCCTACTCCAGCTGAAATGGAAGAGAATGGGTTGGCCAAGCTTGAGGCAGTTACCATTGTTGAGAAAGTTGAAGCGTTAATAGTGTGTTCTGCATGGAGAATTAAACACACATCAAAAAGTTTGACGAGATCGGGATCGGCCTGTTCGCCAAAGCACATATACATAAAGTTTTCTGCGTAGCCGAGGTCGGATGCCGGTGGAATTGGGTCGTAACCACGAGAAATGCGTGTCCACATTGCCACCAGAGTACTCATGCTGGAAATAATTTTTACTAATGCGTTTTGTGTGTAGGCAGAATCTGGTTGACTTGCACCTGCATCGGGGTAGAAGGTCGCCATGGCTGCGATGGCTGTTTGCAATACGTCCATCGGGTGGCCGCTTGATGGCAGCGACCAAAGTAGCGCTCGAATATTGCGCTTTACTTGGTATTTTTTGTGCAGCAAGTCTTTGAACTCTTTCAACTCTTTAGCGTTTGGAAGTTCGCCGTTTTGTAGCAGTAGTGCAGTTTCTTCAAAAGAAGAGTGTTCACATAGGTCTTGAATTGAGTAGCCTCGATAAGCCAGAACCCCGTTTGGACCATCAATAGATGAAATCGATGATTCGGTTGCTGGTACATTTGCCAGTCCTGGGATGTAGTCTATCATTTTTACTCCTTTTAAATAGAAAATGAAGATCCACAGCCGCAAGTCGTTTTGGCATTTGGATTGCTCACAACGAAGCGCGAGCCTTGCAAATCTTCTAAATAGTTGACAGTTGAGCCGACAAGGTATTGGTAGCTCATTGGATCAATAACCAGTTGAACGCCTTGGTTGCTGACACCGCTGTCACCTTCTTTGATATTCTCATCAAAGGTAAAGCCGTAAGAGAACCCCGAGCAGCCGCCGCCAGTGATGTACACTCGCAGTTTTAAGTTTGGATTTTTCTCTTCTTTGATAAGCTGAGAAACACGATTGGCAGCACTGTCGCTAAAAGTTATTTCGGCTTCATCAATAATTTCTGTAGTATTCATTTTATATTATGGTAATAGGCCAATTTGCAATAAACCAGCGTTTTCTTCAATTCCAAACATTAAATTCATATTGTGAATCGCCTGTCCGGCTGCGCCCTTTACTAAGTTGTCGATAACAGACATGATCACCAGTTTGTTGCTGTGCTTCACGTACTGTATGCCAATCTGGCAATAGTTGGACGACTTAACTGAGCGTGTTTCGGGGTAAACCCCTTCATCCAGTATTTTAACAAATTCTTCATTTGCATAGGCTTTTTCAAAATATGGCCTTACATCGATGCTGGTGTCGAGTAAGTCCACATAGATGGTTGCCTCAATGCCGCGAATCATCGGCAGCAAATGCGGTACAAATGTCAGTCCAACCGGTTCGCCAGCCATTAACGACAGCTCTTGTTCTATTTCCGGCAGGTGGCGATGGCCACTGACACCGTAAGCCTTAAACGATTCAGTTATTTCGCAGAACAAAGTTGCCTGGTTTGCAGCGCGTCCGGCGCCACTAGTGCCTGATTTGCAATCGGCAATAATATTGGAGCAATCAATAAGATTGTTTTCCAATAATGGTTTTAACGCCAATAAGACAGCGGTTGGATAGCAACCAGGATTGGCAACCAGTCTTGCGCCACTAACAGCCTCTCTGCGAACCTCAGGCAGGCCATAGATAGCTTCTGCAAGAAGCTCTGGCTGGGTGTGCTCCATGCCGTACCAGTCGGACCAATTCTTAGCATCGTCGATGCGGAAATCGGCGCCGAGATCAACCACCTTAATGCCTTTTTCGATAAATGCACCGGCACCTTCCATAGCGACGCCGTGTGGTGTTGCAAAGAAAATAATGTCGCATTCGTTAAGAGTGTCATCGGTTGGTAGCGAATAGACTAGATCGGAGACGCCAATTAAACTTGGGAACACCTCACCCACCTTTTTACCTTTGAGCCCTCTAGAGCTAATGGCAACGACCTCGGCTTTGGGGTGGGCGTGAAGCAATCGTATTAACTCAACACCGGTATAGCCAGAGCCGCCAATAATGCCCGCTTTAATGGTCATTAACGAGACTCCCTCAATTTTTTCTCTAGGTAATGAATGTTCATGCCGCCTTTACAGAAGGCCTCATCTTTCATGATTTTTCTTTGTAGCGGGATATTGGTCTTGATGCCGTCAATCACCATCTCATCAAGCGCATTTCTCATCTTCATAATGGCCTCATCACGAGAGTCAGCAAAAGTGATTAGCTTGCCGATCATCGAATCATAATGCGGCGGAACTCTGTAACCGTTATAAATATGAGAATCAACCCTAACTCCGAGTCCGCCAGCAGCATGGTATTGAGTAATGGTGCCAGGCGAAGGCATAAAGTTGTTAGGGTCTTCGGCATTGATGCGGCATTCTATTGAATGGCCTTTGATGTGTACGTCTTTTTGCTCAATTGAAAGCTTGTCACCCCTTGCAATCAGTATTTGTTCACGAACAATATCAACACCGGTAATCATCTCTGTGACTGGGTGCTCAACTTGAATACGGGTATTCATTTCTATAAAATAGAATTCGTCGTTTTCGAATAAAAATTCGAAGGTGCCGACGCCGCGGTAATTGATTACTTTACAAGCATCGGCACAAACACTGCCAATTTTGTTTCGCAATTTTTCGGAGATGCCTGGTGCGGGCGCCTCTTCAACAACTTTTTGATGGCGACGCTGCATTGAGCAGTCTCTCTCGCCCAAATGAATGGCATTGCCATGTTGGTCAGCAAGTACTTGTATTTCAATATGTCTTGGCGTGGTTAGGAATTTCTCCATATACACCTCGCCATTACCAAAGAAGCTCAAGGCTTCTGTTTTTGTCAGCTCAATTGAGCTAATCAAATCTTCTTCGCGCTCAACAACACGCATGCCGCGGCCACCACCACCGCCAGAGGCTTTAATAATAATTGGAAGGCCAATTTTATGAGCCAGACGGATGTTTTCTGCATCGTCCTCACCAAGGGCGCCATCAGAGCCTGGCACACAAGGAACACCAGACTTTTGCATCGCTTCAATTGCGGCAACTTTATCGCCCATTACGCGAATATTGTCGGGTCTTGGACCGATAAATATAAAGCCAGTTTCTTCAACTTGTTCAGCAAAATTTGCACTTTCAGAAAGAAAGCCGTAGCCCGGGTGGATGGCGTCTGCATGTGTTACTTCAGCGGCGCTGATAATGGCCGGAATATTCAAATAACTTTGAGCCGAAGGATGTGGGCCGATACATACGGCTTCGTCAGCTAAGCGCACGTGTTTTAAGTCTTTGTCTGCAGTAGAGTAGACCGCAACTGTTTGGATGCCCAAGTCTTTACAGGCGCGCAAAATTCTCAGTGCAATCTCACCGCGATTGGCAATTAATATTTTCTTTATTGAGTTCATTTGATTACGACAAGCGTTTGACCAAATTCGACGGCATCGCCGTCATTAACTATAATTTCAATTACGGTTCCAGACTGATCAGCCTCAATTTGGTTCATAATTTTCATCGCTTCAATGATGCAAATGGTGTCACCCTGGTTAACGTGTTGACCCACGCTGACAAACGCTTTTGCGCTTGGCGATGGGGCAGAATAGAATGTGCCCACCATTGGTGAAGTGATAGGGTGGCCATCAATGACTGGCTCTGACGCTTCGACGGCTGCGCTTGGTGCTGCAGCTGGTGCGATTGGTGTAGCCATGGGTGGTGCCATCATTTGTGGTGCCATCATTTGTGGTGCGTCGCCAAAACGAGAAATTCGAACCGACTCTTCACCCTCTTTAATTTCGATTTCTGCCATGCCAGATTGCTCAAGCAGTTCCATGAGTTTTTTTACTTTTCTAATATCCACTAGTTTATTTCCTCTTGTTTTTGAAGCTCAATGCATTCAGTTTGAATTTATATGTTTAATTGCCGCACTCAGTGCAAACTCGTAACCTTGTGCACCCAAGCCCGAAATGACGCCAACGGCAACATCCGAAAAATAGGATTTTTTGCGGAAATCTTCTCTCTTGTAAACGTTAGAAAGGTGGACTTCGCAAAAAGGTATGTTAACTGCCAATAATGCATCTCTTAAAGCAACCGAGGTGTGCGTGAAAGCGGCGGGATTGATAATGATGTAGCGAGTTTGATCCTTGTGTGCTTGATGAATTCGTTCAATGAGACCAACTTCGCCGTTGTCTTGATGGTGATCGAAGCTCAAATTAGCGGCAGCACATTGCTTTGCGAGTCTTCCGACGATATCGTCCAGCGTGTCAGCGCCGTAATGACTAGGCTCTCTTACGCCCAATAAATTTAGGTTTGGACCGTTAAGTAAGAGGACGTCAGACATGAAGTTATCCTTCATCAAATAAAATGAATTTTAACACCTATTTAGCTAAAGTTAGCGTGCATTTCCAGAATTTTAAGAGCAAATAGCCCCTAAATTTATATTTTGTTAAGGCGTTTTAGAAAGTCTTTTGCGCTGATTTCGCCAATAATTCTTTGGGATCGAGACTCTTTGCCGTTTTTAAAGAAGAGGATGGCTGGCGGCCCGGCAATATCAAATCTTGCAAGTAAGGATTTATTGGAATCGTTATTATCCGTGACGTCTGCCGTTAAGGCAAGGGCATTGTCTAAATTATTAATAACCTCACGATTTGAAAAAACCTTTCTTTCAAGTGTTTTGCATGAAACGCACCAGTCTGCATAAAACTTAAGCACAATCAGGTTATCGTTACCTTGAGTGTTGGCAATGAGTTCGTTTAACTGCTCTTCCGATCGCAACAACTCAAACTCAACGCTTTGCACGGTTTGGTTGTTGGCGTTATAGTCCCAATCTGCAAGAGGTTGAAACATGTCACCACCCCCTCGGGCAACAAGCAGCCACAGCAGAATGCCGTAACCCAAGGCAATTAAGTTTAGGGCTTTGAAGATACGCCGCCATGAACTGCTTTGCTTGTCAAGCGGAGTGATTGCACCCAGCGCGATCGGCGCTATTGTTAGCAAGGTAGCCCAAAGCACTAGTGAGGCAAATGGCGAAATGATGCGATCAAGAAGGTAAAGCGCAACGGCTAACATAAGCACACCAAACACATGTTTGATGGTCTCCATCCAGAGCCCGGATTTGGGCAGGGCATTAATACCCCAGCCGCAAATAATAATCAGGGGCACGCCCATGCCGAGCCCCATCGCAAATAAGCCGGTCGCGCCCTTTATGGCACTGCCAGTTTCAATGACATAGATTAGCGCTGTAGCGAGGAATGGTGTTACACAAGGGCCAATGATGAGTGCCGATAGAAAGCCCATAATAGCGACACCAACAAAGCTGCCACCATTTTGCTTGTTGCTGATTTGAATGATTTTGCTTTGCAGTTTTTTAGGCAGTTGAATGTCGTAATAGCCAAACATTGAAAAAGCCAAAAAGATGAAGATAAGACCAAAAAGCACAAGAACCCATGGCGTTTGCAATATTGCCTGAATGTTAACGCCGGCGCCAAAACGCGCCGCAGTGGCACCAATTAGGCCATAAGCAATCGACATCGACAGCACAAAAACCAACGACATTAAAACAGCCTTCAGCGTGCTAGGCGAGTCTTTTTGACCAACAATGATTCCCGAAAGGATTGGCACCATCGGATAAATACACGGTGTATACGATAGCGCAAGTCCGGCAAGAAAAGCGCCGATAAACAACGCCAAACCACCCTTTTGGAACAGCTCGTAAGCTGTTAGCTCTTCGTTGTTCATTTGCTCAAAGGCGGCAGGTAAAGAGTTTGTTGGTGCTTCTATGTCGTCAGCTGAGTCATCGGCGATATTGTTTGTTTCGCTGCCTGGTAGGCTGATACTGTAATTAGCCTGTTGAGGTGGGTAGCAAACTCCACCTTTCCAGCAACCTTGATATTCTATGCTCAGCGTTACTTTGCCGCTGCTGATGTCCGCCAATGAAAGCAAAACTTCAATTGGCCGATCATAGATACTAACTCGACCAAAAAACTCGTCGTTTTTTAAGGTTGCATCTGGGTAGACGACATTGGCAATGTCGGCACCCACAACTTTAATCGATATTTTGTCTTTGTAAAGATAGTAATCTTTATGGACCAGCCATCTGATGTTAAGTGTCTGTGCGTCAATGGCGAAAACATCTAAGTTAAAGGCATCATTGGCGGGTAGCGGGCCACCTGCTTGCAGAAAACTGTCTTGTGTCGATGGCTCGGAAAGGGCGCTAGAGTCAAGTGCAGGGGTTTCTGATACAACTTGGACCTGTTTCTTAGCAGGGGCAGAGAGGGTGATATTTTTTGTAATCGGTGGATAGCAAATACCGAGATCAGCGCAGCCATCAAACACAACAGAAAGTGTCAAGTCAGACGTGTTTTCGCTGGATATTGGCAGAACAATGCTTTGTTCGCCACGGTAGATGTTGATATTGCCTAAGAAGGCATCAACTGTGGGTATGGCCTGTGGAAATAGGGCACCGCCAAGTTGGTTTGGTTCTGCGGTAGAAACCTCAATACTTTCTTTGACGACAAAATAGCCAGAAGAAATCGACCAAGTTAGCTCAACCTTATCCTCAACAATCTGGGCGTTGAGTTGAAACGCTTCATTTGCAGGCAATAAAGAGGCGTTGGCCTGAGAAAAAGGGCCCAAAAGCAGCAGTAATAAAAACGACAGAAGGCGTTTCATGTGAGTTCCTTAATCATGGTTCGGATAATTATATCAACTGACCCAGATGTTTAATGAAGATTTAATGAAGATTTGAGGCGCATAACGCACCGTTGTAACACGCTTAAGTCTATAATTCCCCAACCTCTTCAAGCACACCTCGAGCAATTCTAAAACACTCAACACCTTGTGGTACACCGCAATAAATTGCAATAGCATGAATAATGGCTCGCAACTCTTCCTTGGTTACGCCGTTTGTCAGTGCACCTTTGCAATGCAACTCCCACTCATGCATTTTACCAAGCGCAGCAATCATTGTAAGATTCATCATTGATCGTGTTTTTTCATCAATAGTGTC
>JBBWVR010000067.1:0-4742 GCA_050256315.1 Gammaproteobacteria bacterium
ATGCTCATCATCGTAAACAGTACCGGCAAGGTAAAATAGTTATTGTGGCGCGAGCGAATATAGCCTTTAATGCCTAACTCACTACTAACTTCCGTTCCCTCTATACAGGCCGCTACCAATTTCTTCTGCACTGGAATAATAACAAAAAATACATTTGCCGTCATAATGGTGCCAAGCATTGCGCCAATCTGCATATAGACCGCCCTTGGGTTGAAGATAATGCTATACAAAAAAGCACTGAGAGTGATACAACCTAGAATAATGCTGATAAAAATAACAGTCTTGTCCACAACGGTGGACTTGCATAAGAAATCATAAATAAGCCAAATAGCCCCTAAGCCGAAAACACTCAAACCAACACCGCTAATAGGACTCATTGTGCTGCCGTTAATTAACAGAGTGGAGCTGGCGTTTAAGTAATAAACAACCGACAACAGTAAGAAGCCAGATATCCAGGTAAGATAAGCCTCCCATTTGAACCAATGCAGAGGCTCTGGCAATGCTTCTGGGTATTTGTTATATTTCTCTAGATAGTAAAATCCACCACCATGAACCGCCCATAAATGCCCAGCAATCCCGTCTCGATTGCCAATTCTGTTGAGTTTATTCTCTAGCCAATTAAAATAGAAAGACGCGCCAATCCAGGCGACACCTACAATTATATGTAGAAATTTTAAAGCGAGACTAAGCCACTCAATAAGGTAAAGCTTAATCATGAGGTAATCTTCAAGTTGATTTCCACCTCATCGAAAGAGAAAATGACACATTGCTTAAGAGTGTCACCGGAGCCATTATGTTTTCTATCAATAGTAATAAATTGATTGTCATTCCCTAGGCTAATCAGTGGAAAATGCCAAACGCCACGAGCGTAATTAACCCCCTGCTCCCCATCTGTAATAAACGCTTGAATTTGGCTTAAGTTTGGCTCTTCTCCAGCAGGTGCAACGACCACTATAAATGGCTGTTTGTCTCTAGGGATAAAAGCTTGCGAAAAGAACGGATGTTTCTCCAACATGTTAATTTGCAAAGGAAATTGTCGCTTCCGGGCAACAAAAATATGAACCGCAGTCGTTCCATTAGCCTCTTGTGTATCTATGGTAGCTAGATTCGCATATTTACGTGCATAACCATCATTAATTGTCATAAAAATACCTCCTCTCGAATCAACCACATCACCAAATGAAGAAAATCCTTCTGATGTTAGTGGGACTGGAGTGAGATTAATGGTTTTCATGATTTCACAAATGACCCCAATAATTTCAGCCTTGATATGCCCCCATCCGGGAAAATATTAAGGCGAATATGTGTGATCGGATTTTGATGTTTGATATCAACTTGCGTAAACACTTGCTCTTGATCCATCTCAAGTTTATGCCTGCCAATTAACTCAGGCCAAAACATACTTTGAGTAATTAGTGCTTTATCCGAAGCAACATTCGTGTTGTCAGCACAAATAGAAAAGGCATCGGGAAAGTTGCCTTTAAAGAATTTAGTGTCAACGATGACGCCACTGATAATTGCAGGTCGGGCTAATTCTATCACACCCCAGTCATTACCAGGCTCACGTCGTCGACGTGTTTCCCAACCATCAGCCATATTAAGAGGAGTATGTTCTGCTAAGATATTTTGTAATTTGCCGAAATGTTCATCGTTTGCATAAACTGCTCTAGCACCAGTACTGGCTGCAATAACGTTGACTTTTTCAACGCTGTAAAGCCTATCATCAAAGCAAATATTACCGTAAGCTCGGAGTCGAGCAATGCCACCATCTGGGTGCATGGTTACCTTAAGATGGGTAATTTCTTCAGAGTTGATTGAGGCAAAAACATTATGAGAGTCACCATTTAGGCTTTGCAGTTCTAGTAAATCAAACCATGAGCCATTATTCGATTGAGAGATTATTTTTTCTTCGCTGAGACCATCCTCAAAGCAACCACCTAAAATTGACACACCTGGGGCGTAATTCCCAGTAAAGTTGCTAGTATCAATATCAAAACCATTAATCACCGACTTTTTACCCAACTTGATAAAACAATAGTCATTTTTTCCATCTCGACGACGGCGCGTTTCCCAGCCATCCATCCATTTGCCATGATCATCGAACTTATTTTTAATCCATACTGGGTCGCTAGATTGCAACATCCGCTTCGACGCAGCAAAAAATTCATCACTACAATGAATAACTTGACTGCCTAAGTCGGCACTTGCCACATTGATTTGCGCTTCAAATCCCATATATTTCCTTAATTCTCAACCAAGCAATTTTGTTAATTTCTGCTAAGGCACTTTGCCTTTCTTGTTCAACCGAATTGTGCTGACGCTCATGAAAGCCCGCTTCTATTTCTGCTTTGTTTTTCTCTTTAATGGCCATAATAAAAGGGAAGCCAAACTTTTCTTTATATTGCCGATTGAGTGTTTGAAAAAGTGTGATTTCTTCATCGCTACAATTATTTAAGCCAGCTGATTTTTGCTCCGAAGTTGAAAAACGAGTAAGCTCATTTCTTTGGGATTTTTTTCCTGCCAATACGGGGTGCGAACATATCAATGCATCGTGTAAATCACTCTCAGAAGCCAACATTGTTTCGCAAAGTAATGCGTGAAATTGTTCTAAATTATTGTGCGAATTATTTTGTTTAGTGCCAATATAAGCTTTTTCAGCCACCCATGGGGAGTGCTCATAAAGATTTTCAAAAGCCTTCATAAACGCCTTTTGTGAATCATTTGCCAAATCATAAGGAAATTTCATACTCAATTTTCCTGTGGAATATTGTCATACCAATGATCAGCAATTTGTCCTCTAGTGCAAAACCACACATGGTCAAAACCTCTAACATAGTTTAAAAATCGACGCATTGCCATGATACGTCCAGGTCTACCCAGTATTCGTGCATGCATACCAATCGACATCATTTTCGGTTGTTTTTCGCCCTCTAAATAAAGAGTATCAAAGCTATCCTTAAGGTAACTAAAAAACTGATCGCCTGAATTGAAGCCTTGTGGAGTGGCAAAGCGCATATCGTTAACATCTAAGGTATATGGAATCACTAAGTGTTTGTTTTTACCCAGTTCAACTGGTGCCCAGTATGGAAGGTCATCATTGTAAGCATCGCTGTCGTAGAGAAAGCCCCCTTCTTCCATAATAAGTTTTCGAGTATTGGGGCTGGTTCTGCCCGTATACCAACCTAGTGGCCGCTTTCCAAAAATATCCTCAAGAATCAACACACAGTTTTTTATATGTTCGCGCTCAGTTTTTTCGTCAACAAATTGGTAATCAATCCAGCGATAGCCGTGCGCACAAATATCAACATCTTCTTCAATTAAATATGATGCAAGTTCAGGGTTGCGAGCAATTGCAACAGCAACTGCAAAGACAGTGATAGGAATGTCAAATTCCTTAAAAAGACGAAGAATACGCCATACGCCCGTTCTGGAGCCGTACTCATATATTGACTCCATACTCATATGCCTGGCGCCGTCATACGGTTTAGCGCCAACTATTTCTGAGAGAAACGCTTCTGACGCCTTGTCACCATGAAGTATGCAGTTTTCACCACCTTCCTCATAATTAAGCACGAACTGCAAAGCAACACGAGCGTTGCTAGGCCACTGAGGGTGAATTGATTCACGCCCATAACCCATCATATTTCGAGGATATAAGGCTATGTTGTCAATGACCGATTTCACATTAGTGCCTAATTAAATATATGGCTATAACTCGTTTTTCTCTTAGCTTCAGTGTTGAAATCTAAGGACTCAACACAGTGTTCCAAATGGGTATTCATCGTAGCAATCGCTTTATCAAAATCTTTGCTTTTTATCGCATCGATCAACACCTGATGCTCCTCAAACGAACAAAAACTTGAATCTTTGTTGTCATATACGGATGCCGCCAAGGCACTCAAAGGAATGAGGGGCTTTAAACTCTCAACAAGATATTGATTGTCACAAAGTTTGGCCAAGCTGATGTGAAAATCACAAGATAGCCTGGTGAATTTACCAAATTGTTCAGAGGCATGTAATTGCTTCTCCTTTGCAATTAAGTCATCAATATCCGCCATATCTAGCTGACCTTTAATATATTTGTCAACCAAAATGAGGATAATTCCACCCTCTATAGCTTTACGAGCTTGGTAGATTTGCCTAGTTTTGCTCTCACTTGGTAAAACCACACTCACACCTTGGTTTTTTTTGTGAACCAAAACGCCAGAATTGACCAGCTTAGAGAATCCCTCTCTGATTGAACCACGGCTATAACCAAACTCTTCTTGCAATGCTATCTCAGAGAGCTTAATACCTGGATATAGCTTATTTGACAAGATAGCTTCGAAAATAACTTGTACCACTTGATCTGAATGCTGAATGCTATCTGAGTTCATATTTTTATTAACATCTTTAGTTCAATTTAACACCATTGTACAACATTTACACTTTCATTGTCATTATTATTTACAATAATTGTTCACAATTTTATTACTGCAATAATTGTTGACACAATAAATAAATAAGAATAGAATCCAACTTAGCCCATGAAAGGATGAGATTATTAGTCATAGGGTAAACAAAAAGAAATTTAATAACAATAATGGAGAGTAAACATGAATAAAATAAAAAACTCGCAAGTTAGCGGGATAATTAAAAGATCTAGCGTGGCTCTGATCTCTGGCGTACTTGCCTTATCGGCATCAGTAGCACAAGCTGCAATCGAACCAGCAGTGATATATGATACAGCCGGTAAGTTTGAC
>JBBWVR010000068.1:0-1799 GCA_050256315.1 Gammaproteobacteria bacterium
CCAATTCCGGCGTAGCGACGCTTAGAGCCACCTAAAACTTTGATACACATTGCCTTAACACCACCGCTGTTATCCGCAACATGAACTCTTGTTTGCATTTGAATCATTTTCTTCTCTCTACAATTCGATTAATTAATCAACACTTACTGATTTTTCTACAATTTCTAACAAAGCCCAATTCTTAGTCTTTGAAAATGGCTTTGATTCAGAAACGCGTACAACGTCGCCTAAACCGCACTCATTGTTCTCATCATGGGCGTGTACTTTAGTACTGCGCTTAATGTATTTTTTGTAAATTGGGTGACGTACTTTACGCTCTACCAAGACAGCAATTGTCTTATCACGGCTAGCACTTACTACTGTGCCTGTTAGTACTCTTTCTACAGAATTAGACTCGCTCATGATTGCTTCTCGTTAATAATTGTTTTAATTTGGGCAATGGATCTTTTTGTTTTGCCAAGCTTTGTCGCATCAGTTAACTGCTGAGAACGATGCTGCATACGCAATTCAAAGTGCTCTTTTAATAATGTCATCAACGTCTCGTTTAACTGAGTAACGTCTTGCTCTCTTAATTCTTTCACATCCATTACATTACCGTCCGTTTAATGATTGTTGTACTAACTGGAAGTTTTGCTGCAGCAAGCTGGAAAGCTTCTCTTGCAACATCTTCATCAACACCTTGCATTTCAAATAACATCTGACCTGGCTTAATTTGTGCAACCCAGTATTCAACAGAACCTTTACCTTTACCCATTCTTACTTCTAATGGCTTTTTAGTAATTGGCTTGTCAGGGAAGACACGAATCCAAATTTTTCCTTGACGCTTAACATGACGTGTCATTGCACGACGCGCAGCTTCAATTTGTCTAGCAGTCATACGACATCTGCCTGTTGCTTGTAAGCCAATCTCACCGAAGCTCACATTACAGCCAGTTGCCAAGCCGCGGTTGCGACCCTTCATGGCCTTTCTAAATTTTGTACGTTTAGGTTGTAACATCTCTAAATTCCTTTACTTCTTGCCTAATTGTTTGCCTGCACCACGTTTGACAACTTCTTCGATTGTGCCTTTTTTGTGGTCAAGAATTTCGCCTTTGAAAATCCATACCTTAATACCAATAACACCGTATTGCGTGTTAGCACGGTATGAACAGTAATCAACATCAGCACGGAAAGTGTGTAATGGAACACGACCTTCACGATACCACTCTGAACGTGCGATTTCAGCACCGTTCAAACGACCACTTACCATAACCTTAATACCGAGTGCACCTATACGAGTTGCATTACCCAGTACACGCTTAACAGCGCGACGGTACATCACACGCTTTTCAAGCTGCTGTGCAATGTTTTCTGCAACGAGACGTGCGTCAAGTTCAGGTTTTTTAATTTCTTCAATACTAATATGAACAGGAATGCCCATCTTGGCAGAGATAATCGCCTTTAAGCGCTCGATGTCTGCACCTTTTTTACCGATAACGATACCTGGGCGTGCTGTGTGAATAATCACTTTAGCCGTGTTTGACAAACGCTCGATTTGGATACGACTAACTGATGCAGAGGCTAACTCTTTAAATAAGAAGTCTCTTACTGCAATGTCAGATAATAGAAACTTAGGATAATCTGTGCTATTTGCATACCACTTAGAATCCCAATCTTTTACGATTCCTAATCTAATACCTTTTGGATTTACTTTTTGACCCATACTGATTACTCGCTTACGCCAACTGTAATGTGGCTAGTTCTTTTTAAAATACGATTCGCTCTACCTTTTGCTCTAGGGCGAATTCTCTTCATCGTAG
>JBBWVR010000069.1:0-4904 GCA_050256315.1 Gammaproteobacteria bacterium
CCTCTTATCAGCGTGGTGTTAACTTTATTCAAATACCAACCACGTTGCTTTCGCAGGTAGATTCGAGTGTTGGCGGTAAAACCGGTGTGAACCATGAGCTGGGCAAAAATATGATTGGCGCCTTTCATCAACCCAAAGCCGTGGTGATTGATATCGATACGCTTGATACGCTAGAGCAAAGAGAATTTTCTGCAGGTATGGCAGAAGTGATTAAATACGGTTTATTGGGTAATGCGAATTTTTTGCAAGACCTTGAAGTGAATATGGGCAGCTTGATGAATAGAGATGTCCCGCTTATTATTGATGCGGTTTATCGCTCGTGTGAAGACAAGGCAAAGATTGTTGCTGAAGATGAGTTTGAGGCAGGAAAAAGAGCTTTGTTAAATCTGGGCCACACTTTCGGCCACGGTATTGAAAATACGCTGGGTTATGGTACTTACCTGCACGGCGAAGCGGTTTCAGTGGGCATGCTTATGGCGGCCAAGCTCTCAGAACTTGAGGGTCATTTGACCGCTGCTTGTGTTGAGAGAGTAGCACAATTATTGAATCAAGCCAATCTTCCGTGTGAGATCAATAAAGAAATTACTAAGGCGCAGTTATTTGCAGCGATGAGTCTTGATAAAAAAGCCATTGATGGCAATATTCGTTTGGTTCTTTTGAGGAAGCTTGGCGACGCCTACCTTTCTCAAGATTACTCTGGAGATAACTTAAATCAAGTTATCAGAGATTTTATTAGTTAGAATTCTATATAAATTATGTCCTTAAGTGAACAACAAGTTAAAGAAATAGCCTACTTAGCTCGACTAAGTATTGATGATGGCGAGGTTGAGAAAACAACAGCTGAACTTAATAATATTCTGAGTTTAATGGCCGACTTGGCTAAGATTGATACTCAAGGCGTGAGCCCTATGGCGCACCCGCTGAACATGTCACAACGCCTGAGAGAAGATGAAGTCAGCGAGACCGATCAGTCTGAAGCGTTTCAGGCAATAGCGCCGCAAACTGGCAAAGGTCACTTTTTAGTACCGACAGTAATAGAATGAATATGCACAAACTAACCGTCGCCGAATTATCAAAAGGCTTAAAAAACAAAGAATTTTCATCGGTTGAATTGACTAAGCATTTCTTGGCTCGAATTAATCGATCCGATCTAAATGCGTTTATTACCGTGACCGATGATTTGGCTCTTGATCAAGCCAGAGCCGCAGACGAGAAAATAGCGAATGGTAGTGCCGGCATATTAACGGGCATACCGTACGCGCATAAAGATATTTTTTGCACGACCGGTGTAAAAACCTCAGCGGGCTCTAAAATACTCGATCCATTTATTTCACCGTATGACGCCACAGTAAGTCACAAACTAAATTCAGCGGATATGGTCATGCTGGGTAAGGCCAATATGGATGAATTTGCAATGGGCTCTACCAATGAAAAGTCTTATTACGGCCCCGTGAAAAACCCTTGGAATAAGGACAAAGTGCCCGGGGGCTCATCCGGTGGCTCGGCTGCCGCGGTGGCAGGGCGTCTGTCGCCTTTTGCAACCGGTACGGACACAGGCGGCAGTATTCGCCAACCTGCGAGCTTATGTGGCATTACGGGTATTAAGCCCACTTACGGTAGAGTGTCACGCTATGGCATGATTGCTTACGCCTCTAGCCTTGACCAAGCCGGTCCATTGACACAAACGGCAGAAGACGCTGCTTTGGTGATGAATGTAATGGCGGGTTTTGATGATAAAGACTCCACCAGTATGGATCGCGCAGTGCCCGATTACACTAAAAATTTAGGAAATTCTATTGAAGGCTTGAGAATTGGCCTGCCTAAAGAGTTTTTCTCTGAAGGTTTGGATAGTGGTGTTGCTGAGACGGTAATGGCTGCTGTTAAAGAATTTGAATCTATGGGCGCCAGTATTAAGGAAATATCTTTGCCAAACTCTGTCCATGCGATACCAACCTACTACATTGTGGCGCCCTGTGAGTGTTCGTCAAATCTTTCAAGGCTCGACGGCGTTCGCTACGGTTATCGTTGCGAAGACCCTAAAGATCTTGAAGATCTTTATTTACGATCTCGTTCGGAAGGTTTTGGTGCTGAGGTTAAGCGACGCATTATGGTTGGTGCGTATGCACTTTCTGCTGGTTATTACGATGCGTATTATTTAAAAGCGCAAAAAGTCCGTCATTTAATTAGTGAGGATTTCAAAAAAGCTTTTCAGGATGTTGATGTAATTATGGGCCCTGTATCGCCAACAACAGCCTTTGATTTAGGTGCGTTCAAAGATTCTGTATCTATGTATCTTGCTGATATTTATACACTTTCTCTAAATTTAGCAGGTCTTCCAGGAATGAGCATTCCTGCAGGTTTTTCAAACAATATGCCGGTTGGTTTGCAGCTTATTGGTAATTACTGGTCTGAAGAGTTGCTACTCAATGCAGCGCATCAGTTCCAAGGTCAAACCGATTGGCATGCGCAGATGCCTGAGGGAGTGTAGCATGGAGTGGGAAACAGTTATTGGTTTAGAGATTCACTCTCAACTTAAGACAAAATCTAAGATTTTTTCAGGCGCATCAACAGCTTTTGGTGCAGTGCCTAATTCACAAGCCTGTGCGGTTGATTTGGGTCTTCCAGGTGTGTTACCGGTTCTTAACAAAGAAGCGGTGGCCATGGCTATTAGATTTGGCTTGGCAGTGGGTGCCAAAGTTAATAAACGCTCTATTTTTGATCGTAAAAATTACTTTTACCCAGACCTTCCGAAAGGCTATCAAATATCCCAATTTGAGTTGCCCGTTGTTGGTGAGGGCGAGATTGAAATCACCACTGAAGATGGTCAAACGAAAAAAGTCGGTATTACCAGAGCGCATCTAGAAGAGGATGCTGGGAAATCCATTCACGATCTTTACGATGACTATACTGCTATCGATCTAAATCGTGCGGGCACGCCGCTATTGGAAATTGTTTCAGATCCCGATATGAGTAGCGCCAAAGAGGCGGTAGCGTATGCCAAGAAAATCCATGCGCTGGTGCAGTACATCGGTATTTGTGATGGCAATATGCAAGAGGGCTCTTTTCGTTGTGATGCTAATGTGTCTATTCGTAAAAAAGGTGCGGAAAAACTAGGCACTCGCGCTGAGCTGAAAAACATTAATTCTTTTAAGTTTTTAGAAAAAGCCATTAACTTGGAAGTTGAGCGCCAGCAAGATATTTTGGAAGAAGGCGGGTCGGTGGTACAAGAAACGCGACTTTATGACTCAGTGAAACACGAAACACGCTCAATGCGCTCTAAGGAAGAGGCGAACGATTACCGCTATTTCCCTGATCCCGATTTATTACCGGTTGAGGTTGACGATGAACTGCTGGAAAAAATTCGCTCCAATTTACCTGAACTACCAACTGAGAAAAAACAACGTTTTGTCAG
This sequence comes from Gammaproteobacteria bacterium, assembly GCA_050256315.1. Classification (GTDB taxonomy): domain Bacteria; phylum Pseudomonadota; class Gammaproteobacteria; order PS1; family Pseudothioglobaceae; genus Pseudothioglobus. Next base: position 3,413 of record JBBWVR010000069.1, read on the forward strand.
CGAATTAGGCCTTAGTGATTACGACGCCGAAGTGTTGACGTCGCAAAAAGCCGTTGCTGATTATTTCGAGGCGATGTTAGACGCAGGCGCCGATTCCAAGCTCTCGGCCAATTGGGTCATGGGAGAGCTTTCAGCTGTATTGAATAAAAATCAAACTGACATCGAAAACTGTCCGGTTTCTGCCCAGGCATTTGCTGAGCTTGTCATGCGGATTGCAGACGATACGATCTCTGGAAAAATTGCCAAAGATATCTTTAAAGCGATGTGGCAAGGCGAAGGCAGTGCAGACGAAATTATTGACAGTAAGGGCCTCAAACAAATGACCGATAGTGGTGCTATTGAAGGCATTATCGATGAGATTATCGCTAACAACACGCCGCAGGTTGAGCAGTATAAAGGTGGCAACACTAAGTTATTAGGATTTTTTGTCGGCCAAGTGATGAAAGCAACTCAAGGCAAAGCCAACCCTAAACAAGTCAACCAATTACTCAGTGAAAAGCTCTCTTAAATTTTCTGAGTTAGGTGAAGAATTTTATTCAATAGTTCAACCTATTAAGCTTGAGAAAAGTCACCTAGTTCACGTCAATCAAGACCTTAAGGCCAGCCTTAAAATAAACCTGAGCGATGAAGAATTGCTTGGCGTTTGCGCGGGCGAGAAAAAATTTGGCACAACAAAGCCACTCTCAACCATTTACGCAGGCCACCAATTTGGTTATTTTGTGCCACAACTCGGCGATGGCCGCTCTTGCCTTATTGGCGAATCTAATGGCTATGAGTTATCGTTGAAAGGGGCGGGTACTACGCCTTACTCAAGAGGCGCTGACGGTCTTGCTGTGCTGAGATCATCGATTCGGGAATACTTATGCTCTATTGCCATGATTGGCTTAAATATCCCAACAACAGAGGCGCTTGCCATTGTTGGCAGCGACACTGATGTGATGCGTGAGCACGTAGAAAGTGCTGCGATTGTTACCCGGGTGGCGCAAAGCCATATTCGTTTCGGGCATTTTGAATTGTTTGCTTCGCGCTCACAGCACGCCGAAGTTAAAAAATTAGCAGATTTTGTTATTGAGAAATACTACCCCCAGTTAAAAGGTGAAGACTCGTATCTATCGTTATTTAAGACTGTGGTTCGCACAACTGCGTTGATGATTGCGCGCTGGCAAGCGCAAGGCTTCTCTCACGGGGTGATGAACAGTGACAATATGTCTATCCTAGGCTTAACGATTGACTATGGTCCGTTTGGATTTATGGAGAAATATAACCCGAGCTTTGTTTGTAATCATTCTGACCACCAAGCGCGGTATGCATTTGAAAGGCAGCCGACAGTAGCGTTATGGAACCTACAGAGATTAGCCGATGCGTTATCAAGTTTGATTGATAAAGGAAAGTTAACTAAAGCTTTAGAGGCATACCAAGAATTCTTGGTGAAAGAATACACAAGCTTAATGCGCCGCAAATTTGGTTTGGCTGAAGTAACCAAGGGTGATAG
>JBBWVR010000070.1:0-17052 GCA_050256315.1 Gammaproteobacteria bacterium
TCTCAGAGAGGTCAAGTAATTCGTTAACTTCAATATCTTTTGGTTGATAGGCGGTTTCAGCAATCTCACGGCCTGCGGCGATTAGTTGTCTGTAAACAGAAAGCTCTCGTACATGTTTGGCGTAAGCTTCAATATTGGAAACGCTCGGGGTGTTATCTGCAATCTGCGCTAAGTAGGCAAAGCCGCCAATGGAGTCTTCATCCTGAGTCTTGATGACTTGCTCTTTAACCGTTAAAATGTCAGCAGGTTTGTCGTGCTCTAAGAGTCTGACAATGGCGTCATAAATAATACGATGTGAAGCGTTGTAAAAATCGCCCGTGCTTAGGATGTCGGCAACTCTGTCCCAAGCATCGTTATGCAGCATTAATCCACCAAGTACCGATTGCTCTGAATCGATTGAGTGTGGTGGTAATTTGCTTTTTTCGATATCCATTTATTTTGAGATCTTTGTATGAATTAATAAAAAGACAATAAAAAACCCTCAGTTGAGGGCTTTTTATTTTAACTCACTTTATGAGTCTTTATGAGTTATTCGCTATCAGCTGTTGCCTCAACAATCACTTTAACGTTGACTGCAAGATCTGTGTATAAAGACACAGATACTTCGTACTCACCAACGTGGCGAATTGATTCTGGAAGGTGAATATCACGCTTCTCAACTTCAAAGCCTTGGGCGATTAAGCTTTCAAGGATGTCAGCAGCACTTACAGAGCCGAATAACTTGCCTTCATCGCCAGCGTTAGCACTGATTGTACAAGTTACATCGTTCATTGCAGCTTCTTTCGATTGAGCTTCTGCTAATGCAGATGCCTCTTTAGCTAGTAGGTCAGCTTTAATTGTTTCAAACTCGGCTAGGTTAACTTTTGTTGCCGGTTTAACTTTGCCTTGTGGGATCAAGAAATTACGTGCATAGCCTGCTTTGACATTTGCCAAATCACCGATACCACCTAATTTTTGAATTCTTTCTAATAAAATTACTTGCATGTCAAACTCCTATTTCTTGTGTTTGTCAGTGTAAGGAATCAACGCTAAGAATCTTGCTCTTTTAATAGCAGTTGTTAGTTGACGTTGGAATTTAGCACAAGTGCCAGTCATTCTTGATGGTGTAATTTTGCCACTCTCGTCAATGTTCTTTAATAGCGTATCTACATCTTTGTAATCGACTTCAGTTACGCCTGCTTTAGTAAAACGGCAAAAACGATTAACAGGAACCTGATGTCTGCGTTTTCTCTTTTTCATTTGCTTAGCCATATCAATCTCCTATTTATCTTCTGTTGTGGCCATCATGATTGATGGTTCAGTAATAGCTCCCGGCTTAGAAATAATTAGATTTCTAAGAATGGCATCGTTAAAACGGAAGTTATAGTTAAGCTTATCAAGAGTTTCTTGATCACACTCAATGTTTAACATTAAGTAGTGTGCTTTATAGATTTTGTTGATTGGATAGGCTAGGTGCTTACGACCCCAGTCTTCTTGGCGGTGAACGCTACCACCACCTGTAGTGATGATTTCTTTGTATTTATCAATCATTGTTGACACCTGGGCACTCTGGTCCGGGTGAACAATGAGAGTTACTTCGTAATGTCTCATTAACATCTCCTTACGGTTTAAAAAAAGCCTGCCAGCGTGCGCTGATCAAGCAAGGAAGTGCGTATTTTATACTAGTTGTGCCACCACTACAATCCTTTGTAGGTTTTGTTTTTAAGGGTGTTTGAGTGTTTTAAGTGTTCTAGTTGGATTACATGAGAAAATTTCGGATATTCTACGTATGGCAGGAAAAATGAGTAAAAAAACTAGCCTGTCCCCATTATTTTTTTTGAATTGAAAATATTGGATATTTTCAATATAAGTGAAAATTAATGCGAAATTCCTTTAATAGTAAGGATTTGTTATTGCGTCAACACCCCTAGTAATACTTTTAAATCACTACGCAAGCGATTGATTTTTTCTAATGGAAATTGTTCAGACATTCCCCCAAGGAGTTCTGTGGGAATGCAAAGTGCTTGCCGCTTAAGTGACACACCTTTTGACTCTAGTTTGATAATTACTCGTCGCTCGTCAATCATTGAGCGTGTACGCTTAACAATGCCTTTGACTTCCATTCTTTTAAGTAGTGGCGTTAAAGTGTTGGTTTCCAGCATCAACTTTTTGCCAATTTCGTTGACTGTCAGTGCCTCATCTTCCCACAAAACCAATAAGATTAAATACTGTGGATAGGTGATGTCTAGCTTCTCAAGTAAGGGATGATAGAGCTTGGTTACTGCTCTTGAGGCGGCGTAGAGCGGAAAACAAAGCTGATTGTTCAGCTGTAACAGGGTGTCGGTTTTCATCTAATTGTTTTCACTTAAAAGCGGCTTAATATAGGCGGCAATTTTACTTGGCTCGGTTTTTGGACCAAATCGCTTGATTGGTACACCGTTAGAGTTAATGAGAAATTTAGTGAAATTCCACTTAATATTGCTAGTTAAAAAACCTTTGAGTTCTTTTTTAAGGTATTTGTAAAGAGGGTGGGCGTCGGTGCCATTCACTTTAATCTTGGCGGACATTGGGAAGGTGATGTCGTATTTGTCTGTACAGAAGAATTGAATGTCACTCAGTGTGCCTGGCTCTTGATTGGCGAATTGATCGCAAGGGCAGCCGAGTATCACAAGACCACTGTCTTTGTGCTCTTTGTATAGGCTTTCTAGCCCCTCATATTGAGGCGTTAATCCGCATTTACTGGCGGTGTTTACGATTAACAGCGTCTTGCCTTTAAAGGCAGCCATAGGGATTTTGTCGCCGTTTATTCCGTCTATTGTTAATTGGTAAAACTCTGTATTCATCAGTTGTCCTTTATTAAATTTATACACGATTAAATCGTGTACGATACATTATACGCAAGTTAATTCAGCACTTACGCTCATTTGATAACTTTCTCTATGAGTATGCGGGGTGATGAATCTCTTACAATGACAAGCGTAATCTTAATAGGCGTATGATTATTACACAGATCTCTTTATAAAACTTTAGGAAATAGCATGATAAAAACTGCCGGAGAATTAATAGCAGAGGCGCAAGCTCAAATTAATTGTGTTGATGCGGTGTCAGCCAAAGCATTGTATGACGACTCAGAAGGTGGCGTTATCGTCGATTTGCGAGAGGCTGAGAGTGCGGCAAAATCCAAACTGGCGAATTCCACCAACATCTCTCGCGGTTTGCTTGAGATGAAAATAGCCAAACTGTGCCCTGACTCTGATGCGTTAATCTTAACCCACTGCGCCGGTGGTGGTCGTGCATCGCTTGGCGCCCTTACACTGCAACAAATGGGTTATACCAATGTGCATGCGATTACTGCAACCTTTGATGAGATAAAAGAATCTTTCGGCAAGTTTGGGCAACAATGAAGCAATCGAAAGTGAAAATGACCACGGCTAAGCATTCTATCGGCGAATTGATTCATCATAAATTGTTTGGTTACCGAGGCGTCATTGTTGACATTGACTCCTGCTTTCAGTTGACGGATGAATGGTATGACGCGGTTGCGCGTAGTCGGCCGCCAAAGAACGAGCCTTGGTATCACGTGCTTGTGCACCAATCGACAAATTCAACTTACGTCGCAGAACAAAATTTAAAGGCGGATTCGAGCGGAGAGAAAATCGATCATCCAATGGTGGATTTGTTTTTCTGCGAGTTACGCCATGGTCGTTATATTAACAATGAGAAAGTCAATTAAGTCTTTTGCAGTACAAAAAATGAAGAAGTGGTTGAATCGATTTATTATCCTAGGTTTGATTTTCTTTGCCGCCTATCTCTTCTACCTTAATCAACATGTCAAGGTTGGGTTTTCAAAGCCTATTGCATCGGATGAAGGCATTATCGGAATTGAGTATTCATTAGACAAATACCCAAAAGAGTTGTTGAATATGGTGTTGTTGGTTGAGGATCAATCTTTTTATCAACATTGGGGTGTGGATTTCAAAGAGATAGGGCGAGTCCTATCAGCCTATTTTTTTGATGACAAGCCGATAAGAGGTGCGAGCACTATCACCCAGCAACTGATTAAAAACACTCTCTTATCAAGAGAGCGAGCACTGGGGCGAAAAATCGATGAAGGACTGATGGCTTTATTGATGGAGTTGTCTTATGACAAGAATTTCATTCTTGAGCGGTACATGAATACGGTATATTTGGCGCAAGATGGCGCTGTGGCTATTCATGGCTTTGCCGCCGCCAGTGTGCATTATTTTGATAGATCGATAGGGCAATTAAACTTGGATGAAATGGCGACATTGGTTGCCTTGTTAAAAGGACCTTCTTACTATCACCCTGTTGGACACCCAGAGCGATTGGAAAAGCGTAAAAATTTAATCTTATCCATGCATCACAAATATAAAAAAATTGTTAAATAAACTTAAATTATGAACATTCTAGCGATAGATACTTGTACCGAAACCACCTCTGTCACACTCTGTGTTAACGGCGACAAATCAACTCGCTTATTGCGAGATGTAGCAAAAAGTTCCGGCCGTATTTTAAAACTTTGTGACGAAGTGTTTTTTGAGGCGAACATTAAACTTGATGACGTGGATGTTATCGCCTACACCAAAGGGCCTGGTGCCTTCACTGGCGTGAGGATGTGTGTGGGTGTGGTGCAAGGTTTGGCGTTTTCCTTCAATATCCCAACCATTGGCTTTTCCACCCTTGAATTATTAGGCTATAGAGCGGCAAAGCATTTGAGCTGCCAAGCCATTGCTGTGGCGTTTGATGCAAGAATGGGTGAAGTTTATTGGGGGATTTATCAAAATGGCAAAATCAGTGATGAGAAAATTTGTGAGCCAACGGGAGTGGGCAGGCTTAATGGTGAGTTTGTTGGTGTTGGCAGTGGCTGGTCGGTTTATCCAGATGAGTTGATAGCAGCGAGCGGTGTTGGGCATATAGATTCTGAACTGTTTCCTAAATCTTCCAGCTTAATTGACTTGGCATATGAGGCGCTTAAAAATGGAAGTGAGGCGAGCCTTGAACTGGCTCAGCCAACGTACTTACGAAACAATGTAGCGCAAAAGCCTAAAAAGGTCGCTATATAAGTTTTTAATATTAAGACACTTTCTTGTAAAATACAGACCTTTAGTATTTATCGGATTCCGCTATGTGGAAATGGATTCAAAGGCAGGCTTCGCCGAAGGTTTTCTACCAAACATGCACTAAACTAACCCCTTGGTTTTTGGTGCCGTTTATCGTGCTTGGCATAATTGGGCTTTACTGGGCTTTGGTGGCTTCACCTGCCGATTACCAGCAAGGTGACGGTTATAGAATTATTTATATACACGTTCCAAGCGCCATTATGTCAATGACGGTTTATGGCATTATGGCTATTGCTGGTGGTATTGGCCTTATTTGGCAAATAAAAATGGCCGAAGTAGTGGCTAAAGTTTCCGCACCTATTGGCGCTGCCTTTACGATTATAGCCCTGGCAACGGGTGCTATTTGGGGTAAGCCTATGTGGGGTACTTGGTGGGTTTGGGATGCAAGATTGACTTCTGAGCTAATCTTGTTGTTTTTGTATTTGGCTTATATGTCGCTTAACAATGCTTTTGATAATCCTCGCACTGCGGCCAAAGCCAGTTCTATTTTGGCCATCGTTGGCTTGGTTAATTTACCTATTATTCATTATTCGGTTAAGTGGTGGAATACACTGCATCAAGGTTATACGGTTGGCACTGGCGGGCTGAAAGACCCTGATATGGGAATAGCACTTGGCATTATGTTTTTGGTCTTTGTATTGCTTTATGCTGCATTAGTGACAATTAAAGCAAAAACCGAAGTGCTCACTAGAGAGCAAAATTCTCGCTGGGTGAAGGATCTCGTCACCGGAGAGCGCTCATGACAATGGTGGAGTATTTCTCATTCCTACCTTACGGTAAATACGCCTTCTATGTGTGGTCTGCTTACGGCATTGCCTTCATCACCGTTGCCACTCTTTTTGTTCGCGCCAGAAGCAATCATAAGAAAACACTGATAAGTCTAAGTAATAAATATAGCCGACAAAATGACTAAACGACAAAATAGAATGGCGCTGGTTGCAATGCTGGTCTTGGGTATTTCTTTGGCTGGTTATTTTGCCCTTAAAGCTTTTAATGACAATTTACTGTATTTTTTCACCCCAACGGATGTGGTTGACGGTCGAGCGCCTATTGGCAAGAGTTTTAGAATGGGCGGCCTAGTTGAGAATGACAGTGTTGTTCGAGATGGCATGAAAGTTAGCTTTACCTTGACAGACACTGCGAATAGTATGCAAGTTGATTATGTTGGTATATTGCCTGATTTATTTCGCGAAGGGCAGGGAATTGTTGCTACTGGCTCGTTAAGTCAAGGTGTATTTGTCGCGAGTGAGGTGCTGGCAAAACACGATGAAAACTATATGCCACCTGAAGTTGCCGACGCACTTGAGAAGGCCAAGCAGTCAAAATGAAGAAACTGATACCGTTGATTGGCTTTATTGTTATTGCTGCCTTTCTGTATGTGTCTCTCAGCTCAAACCCTAGAGAGTTACCCTCACCCTTTATAGGTAAAGCCTTTCCAGACATTGAAGTTGAGGATTTTTATACGGGCGAAAGTGTTTCGCTTCGAGATACCTTCAAAGACAAGATCACACTCGTTAATGTGTGGGCCTCATGGTGCACAACCTGTCGAGCAGAACATCAAATGCTGATGAGCATTTCCAAGGATGCATCAATGCAGCTTATTGGCCTTAATTATAAGGACACTAGAGCGGATGCAAATAAGATGCTTGAGGTGATGGGGAGTCCATTTGATTTGATTGTATTTGACCCTAAGGGTAGGGCAGGTCTCGAGCTAGGTGTTTATGCAACACCGGAAACATTCTTGGTGAGCCAGCAAGGTGTCATTCTTCATAGGCATATTGGAGAGCTGACACAAAAAATATGGGTACAAGATTTTTTGCCTCACATTCAAATAAAAGAATAAACCATAATATTTCAACCTTATTATTTGGAGTTTATTTGCCGAAAACCGCTTGACAGCGGGGCTGAATAATGGATAATCGTGTGCAGGATTAGAGATAATCTGCGCATTTGGTAATAAAACTGTAAAACAAAAAAAGGAGAATAGGGTATGAACAAATCAGATTTAGTCGCGGCAATTGCCGACGGTTCAGGATTAACAAAAGCAGACGCTGCTCGCGCATTGGCTGCAACAACAGATGCCATTTCAGGTGCATTAGCAAGTGGTGACACTGTTGCTATCACAGGTTTTGGTAGTTTTTTAGTTAGACAACGTGCAGCACGCACAGGTCGTAACCCACAAACAGGTGCTACGATCCAAATTGCAGCCTCAAAAGTACCAGCATTTAAAGCAGGAAAATTATTGAAGGAATCTGTAAACTAAGCGGATTTTTTTCAGTATAATACGCCCGGTTCTGGTTTTAGAACCGGGCATTTTTTTTTGGGCGCTTAGCTCAGTTGGGAGAGCATCGCCCTTACAAGGCGAGGGTCACAAGTTCAAGTCTTGTAGCGCCCACCAAAAAAAATTGGAGAAGTAGTTCAGTTGGTTAGAACGCCTGCCTGTCACGCAGGAGGTCGCGGGTTCGACCCCCGTCTTCTCCGCCATATTTTTTTAGCAATATCAATGACTTAAAAATTGATACAGCTAAAAATACCCTTATATTCTTCTCTATTTATTTAAATTGAGAAAGGATTAAAAAAAGGCGCTCATTGGAGCGTCTTTTTTTTTGTATAATAATCGACTTTTATCAAGGAAACTGTGGCCTTAGTTTGGTGCGACCTTCAAGCACCCGAATGTGAAAGCAGCATTTGTTTTTCGCCACTAAAAATTAAAACATGTTAGGTGCAATAAAAAATAAATCTAAAGGCTGGGTAGCCTATTTAATCGTAGGTCTTCTTTCTGTTCCTTTTGCCTTGTTCGGTATTCAGCAATATCTTGGCGGAAGCAACAATCAGGCAGTAGCGAAAGTGTATGGCGAGGAGATTGATTACAACTCTTATGCTGTTCTGTTGGATAGCAATCGACGTCAGAATCAAGTTGAATTTGGCTCTGATTACACTACCGAGATTGACAACATCTTAAAACAAAAGCTTATTGATCTAATGATTAATCAGAAATTGTTTGATATGATGATTGACTCTCTCGGACTGGTAACGGTTGAGCAAGAGGTTAGAGAGTCTATACGAGGTAACGCAAAATTCTATGAAAAAGGTGTTTTTTCTAAGGAGCTCTATAATAAAAGATTGCGCTTAGAAGGCTATGATGAGACTAGGGTTGGGGTTTATGAAGACGAACAGTCCGAACAACTAAGAAGCGACCAGCTCACTCGTAACTTAACACAATCTGCATTGATTACCAGTATTCAGTCAGACCAGTTAAATGCACTAGCCGCGCAAGAGCGAGAAGTTGCTCATATTGCATTTAATGCCACTAGCTTTGCTGATCAAGTTGTTATTGATGATGCTCAGGTTTCTGAGTATTACAATAATAACTTAGCAAATTTTGTATCGCCCCCTCAGGTTAAAGTTAATTACATTGAGCTGTCGCGTAGCAATATTGCCATACCGACTGATGCTGATGAAGAAACTCTATTGGCTCTCTATGATGACGAGCAGCAGCGTTTCGCTGTCGATGAGACAAGAAAAGTGCAACACATTCTTGTTAGAACTGAACAAGAGGCTTCTTCAATCCTTGATCAAATTAATTCTGGTGCTGACTTTTTTGAAATGGCCAAAGAGTACTCTATTGACTATTCGACAAATATTGTGGGTGGTGATTTAGGTTATTTCGAACGTGAGCGTATGGTGCCAGAGTTTGACAAGGTTGTTTTTGAGTTGAATGCTGGTGAGACTAGCGGTGTAGTTAAAACCCAATTTGGTTATCATATTATTAGAGTGAATGATATTGCTGAAGCTAGCGTGAAGTCATTTGCCGAAGTTAGGATTCAATTGCAGGAAATATATATAGAAAAAGCCATTACAACCGAGCTTTACAGCTTGCAAACAGAATTGGCAAGCTTGGCTTATGAGGAGCCAATTGATATTGTTGCTGATCAATTTGGCCTTAAACTGCAGTCTTCTGAGTTTTTCTCTGCAACGAGTTCTGCTTATGACAAGGCATTTATTGAGGCTGCCTATAGTGATATAGTGCTTGGTGGTGATAATTCAGACGTTCTTGAAATAGGCGCTAAGTATGTGGTTTTAAACTTGGCTGATCAACAGTCGGAGAGTCAAAAGGCGCTGAACGACGTTTATGCTGAAGTAGAGACGACTTTGAAGGCGATTGAAGCGAAAGCTGTTATTGCTGATTTGGCTAAAGAGATTGCCGATGAGTTATCAAGCGGTAATCATTCAAGCGCAAATTCATTAATCAGTGATAACGGTCTTGAGTGGAAAGACGAAGGCTGGATTGGCAGAAGAACTGAGTTGCCATTTGGTGTTGCTGTTACGGCTTATAAAATGCCAGTACCAACCGATTCAAATGCGTCCTACATTGCTCGAAACATGGATGGTTTGACTACTATATTGGTTAGGGTGAGCGGCGTAAGATTGGCCGAAAATGGTGAGTCGGGCTGGCCTACAGTGCAGTCGTTTGAAATAATGAAAGAGTGGTCTGCCAGTTTGATTAAGAGTCTTAGAGAGTCGGCCGAGGAGTCGGGAGATATTCGAATATTCTCTGAATTCCTATAAAGCTGAGTCAAATGCTGCGCACGCATCGTTTGTTATGAAATTTACACTTTTTAAGTGTAGACACCCAATAAAAAACCCCGATAAAATCGGGGTTTTTTTTTACGTTATTAGCTAGCGATTAGTCTAAATCGGGCCAGCATCATAAAAGCTGTAACCAGCATCGACATAAGTCACTTCACCAGTAATACCAGAGGCAAGGTCAGAACATAAGAATGCAGCTGAATTGCCTACTTCTTCAATCGTTACGTTGCGCTTAAGTGCAGAGCTACGCGCAGCGTAATCAAGTAAGCCACCAAAGTCTTTGATACCACTTGCTGCCAGAGTTTTAATTGGTCCAGCTGAAATTGCATTAACACGAATCCCTTTTTCCTCGCCAAGGGCAACGGCCATATAGCGTACATTTGCCTCAAGCGAGGCTTTGGCAACACCCATAATATTGTAATTTGGGATGACCCTTATAGCGCCAAGGTAGCTAAGAGTGAGTAGTGCGCCGTTATCATTAAGCATTGGTAACGCTTCTTTTGCAAGTGCAGTAAAACTGTACGAACTGATCTCATGAGCACTGGCAAAATTTTCCCTAGTGGTGGCTTCAACATAATTACCATCTAAAGCGTCACGAGGTGCATGAGCAACGGAGTGTACTAAAATATCGAATGAATCCCACGATTGTCTCAGTTCAGCAAAAGTTTGCTTAATGCCCTCGTCAGTGCCTACATCGCAAGGAATGACAATTGATGAATTGCAAACGACAGCGCATTTATCAACGCGTTTTTTTAGTTTCTCGGTTTGGTAAGTCAGTGCGATTTCACAGCCTTGTTTGGTCATTGCTTCGGCAATACCCCATGCAATTGATCGCTTTGAAGCAACGCCGACAATTAACGCTCTTTTGCCTGTTAAAAAACCCATAAAATCTCCAAAATATTTATAATTCAATTAGGATGAATTATAAGGTTGAGTCAAATGTTGTGCAAGCATCATTTGTTATGAAGCATTCATCTTTGAATACCGACACACTGCTTGCATAACTTTAAATACAATCCATTGAATGATAACAATATGAGACACAAAATATACTACTTATCTTGTTTGGGCTTACTTGTACTTGATCAGCTTTCTAAGCAGTTTGTGGCATCAAGTTTTTCTTTGGGCGAGTCGCTTAGTATCACCTCATTTTTTAGCTGGACTTACTTACAAAACAGTGGTGCTGCCTTTAGTCTATTTGCGGATAGTGGCGATCACCAGCGCTATCTTTTATTAAGTATTTCCGTGATTGCCTCGCTTGCTTTGATTGTTTGGATGCATAAGACGGCACCTTCTTTTCGTCAGAGGCTTCTTGGTCAATCAATTCTGCTTGCGGGTGCCGTAGGTAATTTAATTGATAGAGTGCTGTATGGCGTGGTTATTGACTTTATCGATCTGCATTATGAGGGATTCTACTGGCCAGTTTTCAATCTTGCCGACAGCTTTATTCTTATTGGTGTTTTTCTCTTGTTGTTTGAAGGCCGACAATCAAATGCCAGTAGTGACTCTTAATACATCAGCGCTTATACTAAGGTATTTCATAACTGGTAGAATAGTGCCTTGCAAAACATTTTTTCAAACAACTTATGAATAAAATACCTACATTTTTATTAATGTTGTTAATCGGTAGTGCAGCCAGCGCTGATCTACTCAAAGTCTCCAAAAAAGGCTTAGTTCTCGCAGACGATAAGACAAAGTGGGCCTGTGTTTTGGATGAAGACTCTGACCTATATTGGGAAGTAAAAAGTGACAAAGAGGGTGTGCAGTTTGCGCACAACACTTACACTTGGTTTGACGGTGAAACAGGAGATGAGGACGGTGAATATTCACGCCATTGCTATTGGGGTGAGGGCTGCAACACCAAGCATTACGTGGAAGAAATCAATAGCGAGTCTCTGTGCTCATTTTCTGATTGGCGCTTACCTACAGTCGAAGAGCTTAAAACACTGGTTGATTACTACGGTGATGTTGATGCTTTGATTGATGTGGCATTTTTCCCGAACACCCAAGCAAACACTTATTGGACGTCGACAACAGTGGAAAACAATGAATTTGTTGCTTATGAGGTACCTTTTTTCTACGGTGGATCAGTTGCTAGAGACAAGTACTTTGATACCTATATTCGATTAGTGAGAAGTAGTGCAGAACAGACAGATTGATGAGGCATTATTAGCGTCATATTCTGACGATATTCCGGGCTTTCTAAAAAAAATATACGCCGCAAGATCAATCAAAGAGTCGGATCTATCGTTAAGCCTCGCGTGTTTGTTTAAGCCAAATTTTGACCAATTGGATGCAGCGATTACCCTGCTGGAATCGGCTGTAAAATTAGATAAGCGCATTTTAATTGTTGGTGACTTTGATGCCGATGGCGCAACAGCAAGTGCCGTTGCAGTGAAAGCGCTACGCTTAATGGGAGCAAAGCAGGTTGATTTTCTTGTGCCCAATCGCTTTAAGCACGGTTATGGGCTGAGTCCAGAAATTGTTACAGAGGCTAAAAGAGAGAAAGATCCTGATCTGATTATTACTGTTGATAATGGTATTTCCAGCAATGAGGGGACTCAATTGGCGCGCTCTTTTGATATTGATGTCATTATTACCGATCATCACCTGCCGAGCCATGAATTACCAATGGCAAACGCCATCATTAATCCCAATATGAATGGCTGTGACTTTCCGTCCAAAAATTTAGCTGGTGTTGGCGTTTGTTTTTATTTGTTTTCTGCGCTGAAAACCCATCTTGAGAAAACGCACTATTTTAGCGAAAGGAACATTGCTGTCCCCGATCTTCGCGACGTGTTGGATTTGGTTGCATTGGGTACGGTTGCAGACGTGGTGAAATTGGATAGAAATAACCGTATTTTGATTAAAGAGGGGATTGAGCGAATTCGCCAGAAAAGATGCTCTAAGGGCATTCTTGCTATTCTGGAATTAACCAAACGACCGGTGGAGACACTGCAAGCATCAGATTTGGGTTTTTCTGTTGCCCCGAGAATTAACGCCGCAGGCCGATTGAGCGATATTTCCCAAGGTATTCGTTGCTTGCTTTCCGACGATATCAATGATGCCAGGCGTTACGCTGCTACGCTTGAGGGCTTCAATAAAAAAAGACGCTTAGAGCAAGAAAAAATGCAAACCGAAGCAAACGCTGTCGTTGCAAAGCAAAGCATTGGGGAAAAACCATTTGCCATTAGTTTGTTTGACAAGGATTGGCACGAGGGCATTGTTGGTATTGTTGCTGGTAAGATTAAAGAAGATTATCAGTGTCCTTGCGCTATTTTTGCCAAATCTGGCGAGTTGCTCAAAGGCTCTATTCGCTCCATCCCAGAAGTGCACGTGAAAGATTTGCTTGATTTAATGGACAGAGATAATCCAGGGCTTATTGAGAAATTTGGTGGCCATGCAATGGCTGCAGGTCTTACCCTTAAACCTGAAAACTTTGAGGCTTTTCAGAAGGGGTTTTCTCAGGCGGTCAACAGTCATTTAAATGGCGAAAAACCGAGCGTTGAATTATTGACCGACGGTGTATTAGACGCAAGCGAGATAACACTCGCCAATGCTCGAGCGTTGCAATCAGCCGGACCTTGGGGGCAAGGTTTTGAAGAGCCTATTTTTTATGGTGATTTTGAACTTGTCGAGCAGAGAATCGTTGGCGAAAAGCACCTTAAATGCACATTAAAACAAGTGGGTGACTCTCGAATTTTTGAAGGCATTGCTTTTTTTCAAGACAAACTTAAAGACAAAAAAGCTCAAATCGCGTACAGACTCAACGTTAATCATTTCCGCGGTGTTGACTCTTTGCAGTTAATGATTCAATCTATAGAGAAGCATCCCGTTTAATTTTTTTCGGAAACAGTACCGAGTATTACTTCATTGCCAGCACTTGGGTTGGAGGGTACATTGAATGCCAAGGCTAGGGAAATAAGAGCCATAGCGGCGCCAGCGTAAAAGACGAGCTGATAAGACTGAAGCCAAATTAGGCCAAAAGTTACCGGTATAAAAACCGCGGCAATATGATTTATGGTAAACGACACTCCCGCACTAGAGGCGAAATGTGCTGGGTCGGCAATTTTTTGGAAGTACGTTTTTTGAGCAATGGCCATCGCGAAAAAGAAGTGATCAAGCAAGTACAAAACAACGGCAATCTTTGGGTCTTGGGTAATACCGTAGCCTATAAAAACAACGATCAAGCCAAGGTACTCTATTATTAAAGCTTTGCGTTCGCCAATTTTGCCAATGAATTTGCCAATTCGAGGAGCCAGTGGAATTTTAATTAAGGCGTTTAATAGAAAAAGTATTGATATTTCAGCAACACTAAAGCCAAACTTTTCAACCATTAGAAAGCCGGCAAATACAACAAAAATTTGCCTTCTAGCGCCGCCCATAAATTGCAAAGCGTAATAGAGCCAATAGCGACGTCTCAAGACGATTTTCTTGGTTTGTTCAACGTGCTGTGGCAGTTCATCAAAATAGCGCCAGCAAAATATTGCGATTAGAATTGTAATGCAACCACCCGCCAAATAAACCCAAAGGTAATCCAGTCCGACAAATTCAAATAATAGCCAAACTGTGCCAAAGGCGACTATCGATGCCGCTGAACGAGTGGCAATGATTTTTCCAAAAAATTCAGCACTCTTGTCTTTAGCAATCCATTGCAGTGTCAGGGAGTTAGAAATGGTTTCAAGATAATGAAAGCCGATTGACATCAGAATGGTGGTTGCGTAGAAGGCCGTATTGGTTGGCAAGAAGCCAGTGAGCGCAGTACCAATCCCTAATAAAATTAGAGAAACAAAGGCCATCTTTTGCTCTTTAATAAAAAGCAAAACAAAGACAATGGTGAAGGCTAAAAACCCTGGGATTTCTCTAAGGCTTTGGAGGATGCCCATTTCTGAGCCATCAAAGCCAACTTTTTCGATGGCAAAATTATTGAGTAGGTTGAGCCAGATGGCAAAGCTCATGGAGCAGCCAACCGTTATCAACAGTATTAATAATTCGCCAGAATTTCGGTCCATCTTCATCGCCCGATACTATACCTTGAAATCACAATATGAATCATTAGCTTAAAGTCATAATTTTGCTGAGATATTTAAGCTTTGCAAGGTAAAGTTAAGTTAAACAGAGCTTTAGCGTCTGTTTCTGAGAAACTTGTGCTCTTTGAGTATAAAATAACGCTTTTGTTTTTGATTTATTGGTTATGCCAAACATTACACTGCCAGATGGCACAGTAAAAACTTTTGATCAGCCGCTAAGCGTTTTAGAAGTGGCCGCATCAATTGGTTCTGGTCTAAAAAAAGCAACACTAGCAGGCGAAGTGAATGGCCAGTTGGTTGATGCCTCACACATTATTTCAGAGGATGCGAGTCTGGCCATTATTACAGGCAAGGATGCGCAAGCGCTTGAGGTGATTCGCCATTCAACGGCGCACTTGTTGGCGCAAGCTGCACAACAACTTTACCCTGATGCACAAGTAACGATTGGTCCGGTTATTGACAAGGGCTTTTATTACGATTTTGCCTATAAAGACGGCTTCTCAGAGCAAGATTTGGCAAAAATTGAGAAAAAAATGAATGCTATCGTCAAGCAAAATTTGACGATTGAGCGAATTGAAATGTCTAGAAATGACGCGATTGCCTTATTCAAATCAAAGGGCGAAAACTACAAGGCTGAAATTATTGCCTCTATTCCAGAAGATGAAGTGCTATCCCTATATAAACAAGGCGAATTTATTGATCTTTGTCGTGGCCCTCATGTGCCTTCAACAAGCAAACTAAAAGCTTTTAAATTAATGAGTTTGGCTGGCGCCTATTGGCGTGGTGATTCCAACAATGAAATGCTGCAGCGTGTTTACGGCACCGCTTGGGAGAACAAAGCCGATCTTGAAGACTACCTTCATAAATTGGAAGAGGCGAAAAAAAGAGACCACCGTAAAATTGGTAAAACTCAAAACCTATTTCACACCCAGGAAGAGGCTCCCGGTATGATCTTTTGGCATCCAAAAGGTTGGACGTTGTATCAAATTATTGAGCAACATATGCGCCAAGTCTTTAGAGACAATGATTATCTAGAGGTTTGCACACCACAAGTAATTGACCGTACTTTGTGGGAAAAATCAGGCCACTGGGATAAGTTTGGTGATGCGATGTTTACCACACATTCGGAAAATCGTGATTACGCGATTAAGCCGATGAACTGTCCTGCCCATATTCAGATTTACAATCAAGGTTTAAAGTCTTACCGTGATTTGCCAATGCGCTTGGCGGAATTTGGTTCGTGCCATCGTAATGAGCCATCGGGAACTTTGCACGGCATTATGCGTGTGCGTAATTTCGTTCAAGACGATGGTCATATTTTCTGTACTGCTGAGCAAATTCAAAGCGAGGTTTCTAGTTTTATTGATTTAACTTTTAGTGTCTATGAGCATTTTGGTTTTGACAATGTGGATATCAAGCTATCCACTCGTCCAGAGAATCGCGTAGGTTCCGATGCGGTTTGGGATAAGGCCGAAGCGGCGCTCGCTGAAGCACTAGATGCCAAAGACATTGATTGGGAATTGCAAGAAGGTGAGGGTGCTTTTTACGGACCGAAAATTGAATTTGTACTGAAAGATTGTCTGGATAGAGAATGGCAATGCGGCACTTTGCAGGTTGATTTCTCAATGCCAGAGCGTCTCGATGCGCAATATATTGCGGAAGATGGCTCGAAACAAACACCGGTTATGTTGCACCGTGCCATTGTTGGTTCATTGGAAAGGTTTATTGGTATTTTGATCGAACATTACGAGGGCGCCTTCCCTTCGTGGCTTGCCCCAATTCAGGCTGTTATTTTAAATATTTCGGAAAAACAGAGCGATTTTGCTGCCGATATAGAACAAAAGCTAAAAAAACAAGGACTTAGAGTCATTTCAGACTTGCGAAATGAGAAGATAGGCTTTAAAATACGCGAGCACTCAATGCAGCGCTATCCATATATCTTGGTTGTGGGTGATCGAGAAATGGAGAATGGTGAAATTGCAGTGCGCAAACGTGGCGGCGAAGACTTAGGTCCAATGTCTGTCGAAGCGTTTGTTGATTTAATAAATGAGACCTCTTTGTAAGTAATTTTAATTTTGGTAAAAGTGATTTTATTATTTATTGAGGGATTTCTTTGAAGTTCTACTTGTTGATAAAACGAGAAGAAATAACAAAGATAAACAGTAAAATCACTTTACCCCGAAGGACTACTATATAAAATAGAAAAAATTGTATAAAAAATAGAAATTAATAGTTTAGCTATTGACGATATTTTTTATACAATTTTTTCTATTTTATATAGTAGTCCTTCGGGGTAAAGTGATTTTACTGTT
>JBBWVR010000071.1:0-20122 GCA_050256315.1 Gammaproteobacteria bacterium
AAACACGAAGTGATTGACCTTGATTGGGGTATGGGTGAGGTTGGCAAGCAACAATTGCCAAGCCGTGAGTTTGACGGCTTTTATTACGCCAAACTCACTAAAATGAACTAAGATAAATTACTTTTTTTCGTCTTCTAGTGCGATTTTCAGCACCTGATCGATCCATTTGACACGGATGATTTCTAGATTACCTTTAATCTTATCCGGCACTTCAGAAAGCTCTCTTTCGTTATCATCCGGAATAATCACCGTTTTAATGCCGCCACGCAGGGCTGCAAGTAATTTTTCTTTCAGTCCGCCAATCGGTGTGATTTCACCTCTTAAGGTGATTTCTCCCGTCATCGCAACATCGGCTTTAACTTTTCTTCCCGTTAACACAGAAACCAGTGCCGTACACATTGCCGCACCGGCACTAGGTCCATCTTTAGGTGTTGCACCATCTGGTACGTGAATATGAATATCAAGCTTTTCATGAAAATCATCGGCAATATTGAGTGCTTTTGCGCGCGTTCGTGTCACCGACATCGCTGCCTGAATTGACTCCTTCATCACATCGCCCAGCTGACCTGTATATTTCAGCTTGCCTTTACCCTTGTATGTTGCTGCTTCAATTGTGAGCAAATCACCGCCCACCGATGTCCACGCTAAGCCCGTGACTTCGCCCACTTGGTTGTGCTCTTCAGCCAAACCAAAACGGAAAATCTTCATGCCTAAGAATTTCGGCAAGCTTTTTGAGTTAATAATCGCCCTTGCTTTGCGTTTTTTCATGGTGAATTCTTTCACCACTTTACGACAAATACTGCCAATTTCACGATCTAAACCACGAACGCCAGCCTCTCTAGTGTAGTAACGAATAATATCCAAAATTGCAGAATCTTTAAATGAAATTTCAGTGCCTTTAACGCCGTTATTTTTCATTTGTTTGGCGATCAAATGGCGCTTAGCAATTTGTAATTTTTCGTCTTCGGTATAACCGGAAAGCTGAATAATCTCCATCCGATCCAAAAGCGCCTGAGGCAAATCAAAGGTGTTGGCAGTGGCGACAAACATTACCTGCGAAAGATCGTAATCGACTTCTAAATAATGATCATTAAAGGTGTGGTTTTGTTCAGGATCCAACACTTCAAGCATTGCTGAAGCTGGATCGCCCCTAAAATCGGATGACATTTTATCGATTTCATCCAACAAAAACAGAGGGTTTTTCACCTGTACTTTTTGCATTTTTTGCACAATCGAACCCGGCATCGCACCAATATATGTCCTTCTGTGGCCACGAATCTCAGCTTCATCCCTAACGCCGCCTAACGCCATACGCACATATTTACGATTCACTGCTTTGGCAATAGACTCACCCAAAGAGGTCTTACCAACACCTGGAGGGCCCACTAAGCAAAGAATATTGGCTTTGTTATTGGTGACACGAGTTTGCACCGCCAGATGCTCTAAGATACGCTCTTTAACTTTGTTTAAACCATAGTGGTCACCATCTAGGATTTTCTGTGCTTTTTTAAGGTCTTGGTTAATGCGTGTTTTTTTGCTCCAAGGCACGGTGCAAAGGTTTTCAATATACGTTCTAATGATGGAAGCATCAGAAGACTGCGATGACATGCGCTGTAGCTTATTCAGCTCGCTCTGCGCTTTGGTTCTCGCCTCTTTTGGCATTTTCGCTTTGTTAATACTAAGCTGTAACTCCTCAAGTTCGGTCTCGTCGTCAAGTGTGCCCAATTCTTTTTGAATCGACTTCATTTGCTCATTCAAATAATAGTCTCTCTGATTAGACTCCATTTGTTTGCGAACTCGAGACTGAATTTTTTGTTCAGCGCCTAACACATCTAGCTCACCTTCCAAAATTGCTAGGATTTTTTCCAGTCTATCTTTGGCAAGCGTACTTTCTAGCAGGGTTTGCTTTTCTTCAACTTTTAAATTCAAATTGGCGATGATGACATCACTAAAGCGCTCAGGGTTAGCAATCTCTTTTAAGACTTTGTAGACCTCTTCAGGAATTTTTTTGCTGAGCTTGATGTAGTTCTCGAACTTCTCCAAAGCAAGGCGCATCATCGCTTTGATTTCAGTATCGTCCTCAATGGCCAAACTGCAATCACTCAGGCGAACTTCAGTATGTTCATCGACTTCGATAAATTCTTCAATTTTGGCTCGCTTTACACCTTCAACCAATACTTTGATAGTGCCGTCAGGCAGCTTCAACAATTGCAAGATGGTAGCCAATGTTCCAACCATATGAAGATCTTCATTGCTTGGCTCTTCGATTGACTCGTCTTTTTGAGTGACTAGAAAGACATGCTTGTCCGATTCCATCGCCTGAGTGATCGCATTAACGGATGACTTTCTGCCGATGAAAAGTGGGATAACGGTATGTGGAAAAACAACAACATCTCTCAGTGGCAACAATGGCACTGATTGTTTTTCTAAATCAATTGACTTTGCGGTATCTTCTGTTCCCATAGTAGTGAAACGCCTTGCTTATCTAGTAATCTCTTTAGATAGTGTCGTGTAACGTTAATTTCAAGTAGCCACTGCCCAAATTCATTCATTTTTTCTTCATGAATAAAACCAACATTGTATATTTCACTGCGAATATAGGCCGACTGGACCTCTAATTGAATGCTTGCACGAGTCATCATACCACTTAGGCGTTGCGCTAACGCCTGATAAAGCAAATCAATACCCTCACCAGTATGCGCTGAAAGCCACACCCTTACTGCGTTTCCTTCATTGTCGTAATCGATTCTTGGCTCGCAACTCTCAACAGCATCAATTTTATTCATAACAATAATACTCGGAATTTTGTCGGCATCAATTTGCTTAATAATGTCTTCAACTTGCTCAATCTTATCGCGATAATGCTCGTCCGCAGCATCGACCACATGCAGGAGCACGTTGGCTTGACTGGTTTCTTCAAGAGTGGATTTAAAGGCGGCAACCAAATCATGGGGTAAGTCTTGAATAAAACCAACCGTATCAGCAATCACCGCCTCCCCTGAGGCTGGCAAAATAACTCGGCGAATGGTTGAGTCCAATGTGGCAAATAACTTATCATCAGCATAAACCTCTGCCTTGGTTAACTGGTTAAATAAAGTGGATTTACCGGCGTTGGTATAACCCGCAAGAGCAATCATGGGTAAGTCGTTTTTCGTTCTCGATTTACGCCCCAATTCACGCTGTTTATCAACCTTCTCTAAACGCTTATTCAGGTATTTAATACGCTGTCCAATGAGGCGTCTATCCGTCTCTAGTTGCGTCTCGCCAGGGCCACGCAGACCGATGCCACCTTTTTGCCTCTCCAAGTGAGTCCAACCTCTAACGAGACGTGTGGAGAGATGCCTTAATTGTGCCAGCTCTACTTGCAACTTACCTTCGAATGAACGCGCCCTAAGAGAGAAAATATCCAAAATAAGACCTGTTCTATCCATTACTTGGCATTGCAGTGATTTTTCCAAATTGCGTTCTTGCGAAGGCGAGAGTTCGGGTGAGAAAATCACCAAATCAATTTCGTTATCACTGACAAGTTCGCTCAATTCTTCAGCCTTGCCTTTGCCGATAAACAACTTTGCTGAAGCGAAGCTGCGCTTGACTGTTAGCGCTTGGATAACATTAAGACCAGAGGAGGCTGCGAGTTGCGCAAATTCATCAACGCCGTTGGCGATGTGTCTGTTGCTGCTCAGTTCAATATAAACAAGTATCGTCCGCTCGCCCTGACCAACTGCGTCCTTTTGCCGGTCGAATAACTCCGTCGCCATTACTCTCTAAGTAAAAGAAAAAAGAAAAAAGACAGCTTGCTAATCAACTTGCCTTGCGCTTAGTATTGGATTGTTGCTCACTCATATACAAAACAATGGGTTGTTTTTTACCCTCAACCACGGCCTTGTCAATAATGACTTCTTTCGCGTTTGTCATTGATGGCATTTCGTACATCGTATCTAACAACAAGCCTTCTAAAATGGCACGCAAACCTCTGGCGCCAGTTTTTCTCTTAATGGCAAGCTTTGCAATTGCCGAAAGTGCCGCTTTTCTAAAAGTCAGCTTCACCCCTTCCATCGCAAATACTTCTTGGAATTGTTTAATAACAGAATTTTTTGGCTTGATAAGGATCTCAACTAAAGCATCTTCATCCAGCTCACCAAGAGAGGTATGCACCGCCAAACGACCCACTAATTCTGGAATTAAACCAAACTTAATCAAATCATCTGGCTCCAAAAGGGAGAACAGCTCTGTTAATGTTTTTTTACTTTTCTCGTCTTGCACATCGGCTGAAAAGCCAATACCGGTTGCTTTTTCGACACGACGATCGATCACTTTTTCAAGACCATCAAAAGCGCCGCCGCAAATAAATAAGATTTTTGAAGTGTCAACATCAATGGTTTCTTGATTCGGGTGTTTTCTACCACCTTGTGGTGGCACAGAAGCAATTGTGCCCTCAATCAACTTTAACATCGCCTGTTGCACGCCCTCACCAGAAACATCACGAGTAATCGATGGTGAGTCTGAACGACGAGAGATTTTATCGATTTCATCGATAAAAATGATACCTTGCTCCGCCCTAGCTGGGTCAAAGTCACATTTTGCTAGCAAGCTTTTAATAACATTTTCCACATCATCACCAACATAACCTGCCTCAGTCAATGTTGTTGCATCAGCCACCGTAAATGGCACATCAAGAAAGCGCGCCAAGGTTTGCGCCAATAGCGTCTTGCCACTGCCGGTTGGACCAATTAACAAGATGTTAGACTTGTCCAATTCGACCTCATTAGAAATATAGTCGGTCTTTAGGCGCTTGTAGTGATTATAAACTGCAACAGACAGCACTTTTTTCGCATGCGATTGACCAATCACATATTCATTCAAAAAGCTAAAAAGCTGTTTTGGCGTGTAATTCCAATCGTGATGATCTTCGCCTGTCTCTTTGAGAGTTTGCTCATGAATAAGTTCGTGGCACGACTCAATGCATTCATCACAAATATAGACGCCGGGGCCGGCGATAAGGCGGCTAACCTCGTCTTTGTGCTTAGAGCAAAATGAGCAATGAAGATCTTGTGTATTTTCTGACATGGGTGATTGTAAGCTTAGCGCTTAGTCAGCACTTTGTCAATCAAGCCGTATTTTGCTGACTCATTTGCCGACATAAAGTTGTCTCTATCGGTGTCTTTTTGAATAGTTTTTAAGGTTTGCCCCGTATGAGTTTTAAGAATAATGTTTAACTTATCCCTAACCTTTAGAATCTCTTGTGCATGAATATCGATATCACTTGCTTGGCCAGAAAAACCACCTAAAGGTTGGTGAATCATACAACGGGCATGTGGCAGCGCAAAACGCTTATCCTTGGCACCGGCACTAAGAAGTAGTGCACCCATGCTGGCCGCCTGACCAATACACAGGGTTGAAACATCCGACTTAATAAACTGCATGGTATCGTAAATCGCCAAACCGGCAGAAACCGAACCACCTGGCGAATTGATGTACAAATGAATGTCTTTGTCGGGGTTTTCAGACTCTAAAAACAGTAACTGTGCAACAATCACGTTGGCACTGTAGTCTTCAACCGGGCCTACCAAAAAAACAACGCGCTCCTTCAGCAATCTAGAATAAATATCGTAAGCCCTCTCACCTCGACCGGAGCTCTCGATTACCATTGGAATTTGATGTAAGTTTTGGATGGACATATTTTATTGCTGTGGAGCCATAATTTCTAAAAACTCTTTCTTGGTTACGTTGACCTTCGCTTGCTCAGTAATAAATGTCGCCACCATTTCCTCTTGTACTATAGACTCAATACCCGAGATTCTTTGTGGATCGGCGTTATACCAATCAAGCATTTGCTGTGCATTCTCGCCATACGAGCTTGCCATAATCTGAAGTTTAGCATTAACCAATCCCTTGTCAGCTGTAATTTTGTTATCATCCGCAATTTTATTGATTAATAAACCTAGTTTCACGCGACGCGACGCCTCTTCTTGAAACAAGCCTTCTGGTAGATTACCTTTAGTAGGAACGCCTTGCTGTTCCATTCTGCTAGCCATGTCGCTTTGAAGCTTGGTTGCTTCTGCATCAACACTGCCCTGTGGCACATCAAACTCGTTCGCCTCAAGAAGTGCGGTGAAGATTACGTCTTTATTTTGCTGCATTAAGCGTGACTCAAGCTCAGTTTTCATCTGAGTCATCACGCGAGTTTTCATTGTATCAAAATCTTTCTCACCAAAATGCTCGGCTAAAGAGTCATCCAATTTCACTTCTTTAGGTGAGCCAACTTCATTGACCTTAACCTTAAACACTGCAGCTTTGCTCGATAACTCTTCTACTGAGTATTCCTTAGGAAAAGTTGCGTTGACTTCAAGGTCACTACCAGCGGCAACATCTGTTAAGCCGGCTTCAAAGCCATCAATCATCGCACCACGACCTAGGATAATTTCAAAACCTTCTGCTGCACCACCTTCAAAAGCCTCACCGTCAATCATACCTTCAAAATCAACAATCAAGCGATCGCCTTCTTTTGATTTTCTTTTAACAATCTTATATTCTGTCGCTCTGTCTTGTAATTCTTGCAAAGCTCTTTTTTCATCTTCGTCAGATACTTCAGCGCCAATTTGATCAATAGATAAATCTGCCAATGGCGCGACATTTATTGCTGGAAACACTTCAAATTCAATTGTGTAGCTAAAGGTTTTCTTATCGTCTAAATCAACTTTTGTTAGTGCGGGTTGCGCTGCAGGCATAACATCAACATCTTTTAGCGCGCTCTCTAAAGATTCACTAACCATCTCATTCGTCGCATCCGAACTTGCATTGGCACCAAAACGTTGGCGCAAGATTGCAACTGGGATTTTGCCTTTTCTGAAGCCGTCAATTTTAGCATTCTTACTAAGATTGTTAATAATCTTATCTTTTTTCTCGTTAAAAGAATCAATTGGCAATTCAACCGTAAGAGATCTTTTTAGACCTTCTAATGTGTTTAATGAAGTCTTCATGTATTGCGTCCGTAACTTGCGTTAAAAAACAAAAGATTATACATGATTTGCTGTGCAATAAAAAAGGCAGTTAACACTGCCTTTTATTACTGCTTGACTGGAGAGCGTCGAATGGTTTTTGTTAATGCAGCCCGGCAATATACTGCGCTAAGGCGTCAATTTCAATCGTTGTTAAGCCCTTGGCAACACTTCTCATCATACCTTCATAATCGTTAATTCTTTCAGGCTTTGTTTCACCAGTTTGTAGGTTCAACGCAAATTGACGAAATGCTTTCAATTGCTTCGCTGTATAGTCAGCATGCTGACCTGAGATTGCAGGAAACTTTGCACTTGGAATGCCTTTACCTTTAGGGCCGTGACATGCAATGCAAGCTGATGTGCCTGTGTCTTTTTTACCGCCCAAGTAGATCTTGCGAGCAATTTCAATCACTGCAACGTCTGCTTTAGCAGTATTTTCTGTAATGGTTTTTGAGGCAAAATAAGCCGCCAAATTCATCATGTCTTCTTCGCTAAGCATAGCAACAACACCAGCCATTGCGCCGTCTTGACGGGCGCCGGATTTAAAATCTTGAAGTTGTTTAAATAAGTAACCTTCACCTTGACCAGCCAATTTAGGAAAATTTGACATCACACTATTACCATCAGCACCGTGACAACCAGCACACATAGCTGACAAGTCTTTTCCAGCTTCAACATCGCCTTCCGCCAAACTGAAAGACGAAAAAGT
Organism: Gammaproteobacteria bacterium; assembly: GCA_050256315.1. Classification (GTDB taxonomy): domain Bacteria; phylum Pseudomonadota; class Gammaproteobacteria; order PS1; family Pseudothioglobaceae; genus Pseudothioglobus. Next base: position 7,708 of record JBBWVR010000071.1, read on the forward strand.
TGTCAAAACAAACGACAGCAAAAGAATGGTTTTTTTCATTGTAACTCTCCAAAAAATTTTCTGGGCATTATACGCGAGTATCCCAGCTTATTGACAGGTGTTGATCTCAGGGTTATGACAAGGGCCGTCAGGTGGCTCTTGTGAGGCCAAGTATTCAGCAATGACTCGCTCAAAGCCTTGGGCCATTGGTGCCATCGCATTCATCATCGGGCTCATACGCTTACCCGACTGAAAGTCCTCCAATTGCTGCACAATCCAATCTACATCCCTGCCAGCCAAGGTCGGATATTTTTCATCGGTTGAATAGCCGGCTTGACCATGACAACCCCAGCAACCAAGCGCTTCAAACATAATTTCGCCCTCACTAACACTCTCCTCGGACATTGAACTTAGCGAGAATAGCACTACAATGCCGGATAACAAAACCAGTGATAATTTTTTAATCATGTTCACTCGATCAATCGCTCGGGAAATGCACTCTAAAATTCTATTTTAGCTTATTGCAAAACGATTCGAATCTTTATCTTCCCTTCCACTCCGGTGGACGCTTCTCACTAAAAGCACGCGGACCCTCCTCGGCATCTTCAGACCTTAGCATTTGTTGATACACTTCAATCTTGCCTGAACGCATTAATTTGTAGCTGTCCTCTAGCTTTAAACCCTCAGTTTCTCTAATGACTGCTTTTATAGCTGCCAGCGCCAGTGGTGCTGATTGAGCAATCTCATGCGCCCACTCAATGGCCTTTGTTTTTAAGTTCTGTAAAGAAGTGCGCCTATTAACCAAGCCATATTGCATCGCTTCGTCAAGCTCCATTCGTCTGCCCGTCATAAGAAGATCCATCGCAATTGCTTTTGGAAGTCGCGCTGGCAACCTTAATACACCGCCGCTATCGGGAATAATACCGAGGGTTGCTTCAGGTACAAAAAAAGCCGCATTGTCTGAGGCAATAATGAGATCGGCCGCAAGTGCCAACTCAAAGCCACCACCAACCGCCATACCATTAACCGCCGCAATAACAGGCTTATTTAAATCCCAAAGCTCGGTAAGGCCGGCAAAACCACTTGGGCCAAAATCAGCATCAACCGCTTCACCTTCTGCCGCAGCTTTTAAATCCCAACCCGCAGAGAAAAATCGCTCGCCAGCACCCATAATAACGGCCACTTTCAGATTGGGATTATCTCTAAAAGCGATAAATGCATCGCCCAATTCATGGCTAGTTTTTGCATCGATTGCATTCGCCTTCGGACGATCAAGGGTGATAAGCAACACCTCGTTAAACATTTCACAAATAACAGATTGACTCATATAATTAATTTAGTTAATATTCAAAAAAAAAAACTTACTGCCTTAGTTTAACCAATGCGTCTACCGCAACCGCACCTTTTCCTTTATTAAGGACCAACAATGGGTTAATATCCAGCTCCAGCACTTCATGCGTTTCAATAAAACCCACAATCGCCATCACACTGTCAAGAATTGCCTCAATATCGCCAGCAGCACTGCCTCGATACCCCTCAAGTAGTGGGTAAATCTTTAACTGTGACAATGCTTGCGCCACATCTTCTCTGTTAACTGGCATCAACAAGGGTACACTATCATTAAGCAACTCCACCAGCACGCCGCCACAACCTAGAAGCAAATAGTTGCCAAATAATGGGTCTGTGTTTACCCCAACAATCAGCTCCACTACGGCGCCTTGAACCATTGTCTCGATTAGTAGAGTGTGCTCAATCTCTAACAATTCGTTGACAGCTTGTTCCAGCGCCTTTTTATCAGTAATATTAAGCCTAACGCCATTGTGTTCACTTTTATGGCTTATGTTCTCACTGAGCACTTTCGCAGTAATAGGATAGCCTAAGTTCTCAGCTGCCTCTATCGCGCCAGATACACTGACAACACTGTATCCATCTGGGGTTTTTAAGCCGACCTCAGCCAGTTTTTGCTTGCCGTCAAATTCATTTAATACCACCTCATTTAACAACTGATTACTGGCATTATTTAATATCTGAATTGGCGTCAATGGCTCTTTTGCAAACGCTTTAGCACATCGATAAGCGTGGTGAAGTGCTTTCAAACAGGTGTCCAAACCAATCATCGGTGCAATATTGTGTTTCAAGCATTTATCGATAATTCGTTGTGGCATGCAATCTGAGATTGAGGAAAGTACGATCCCTTTATTTGCCGTTACTTGCATTGCGTCGGCAAGCGCCAACATTGTAGTGTCCCACTCCCATTGATTAGCTTCATCTGTTTTCGGCCAATCCAGTAATAGCATCGTTACGGCAAAATCTCCCCGCATCATAGCCGAAAAGCATGCTGTCGTTTGCGCCCGGTTACCCCAAACAAACGTATGATAATCCAGAGGATTACTGACCTCGACATAATCATTCAAAGTACTCTGAATTGCCGCTTTGTGTGTGCTCTCGAGATTTGGAAAGCAAATATCAAGACCCTCTATTAAATCCGCCATCATCCCAGCTTCACCACCAGAGCAACTCATAGAGGCAACACCATTATGCTCAAGTGGGCCAATTATACTGAGCAGTTTCAAAGTTTCAAGAAATTCAGGTACCGTATCCACTCTTGCAATACCAAGACGCTCAAAATAAACATCGAAAAGTTGATCTGCGCCTGTTAAGGAGCTAGTATGACTGAGTGCAATCTTTGCTGAAGCCTCTGTTCGCCCGCTTTTTATCGCAACAATCGGAATTTTTTGTTTTAAAGCGAGCCTAGCAACAGCATCGAATGCTTTAATATCTTTGATGCCCTCAATATGAAGGCCGATTGCCGTTACCCGTGCATCATCAAGCATGGCAATCATCACGTCTGCTATATCAGTATCTACTTGGTTTCCCAAGGTAAATACATAAGCAATATCCAGCCCAATGGATTGCATTGTCATATTAAGACCGATATTGCCGCTTTGGGTAATAATAGCCACGCCCTTATCGACAGCGGAACAGCCATGAAGATCGGGCCATAAAGCAACATTATCTAGATTATTGATAAAGCCATAGCAGTTCGGACCAACGATTGGCATATCGCTCGCGGCCTCAACAAGCCTACGGCTTCTATCACCCCCCGACTCGCCAATTTCACCGAAGCCTGAAGCATAGATCACCGCGCCCCCTGCGCCAATGGCGCTCAGGTGGGAAACAATCTCAATCGCTGCGTCCGCGTTGACAGCCAAAAAAGCGGCGTCCGGCGCACCTGGCAGGTCTTGAACACTCTTAAAACAGTTAAGCCCTCCTAACGTTTCTCGGTGAGGATGCACCGCCCAAATTTTACCCTTAAAGCCCATCTTTTGAGTCTCTCGAATGGCGCAATCAGCGCCGCGAGACCCAAAAACCGCAATTGTCTCAGGTGAAATTAAACGCTTAAGGTTAGTTCGACTCATTAAATTATGACTCATACGGTCGCAATAAAGCTCTAGAAATAATGTGGCGTTGGATTTCACTGGTGCCATCCCAAATTCTCTCAACCCTATGATCACGCCAAATTCGCTCCAGTGGCATGTCGTCCATCAACCCCATGCCGCCTAAAATCTGAATCGCCTCATCGGATACCATGGCCAGCATTTCACTGGCTTTAAGTTTTGCCATTGCTGCATCACTGTTACTCATATTACCGTGTGAGTCATTCCAAGCCGCACGGAGTGTTAACAATTCCGCGGCTTGCAATTCCATCGCCATATCTGCTAATTTAAAAGAAACGCCTTGAAACTTACCCACGGGTTGACCAAATTGTTCACGAGTAGCAGCCCACTCGATCGCTATTTCAAGCGCCCTTTCTGCTCGGCCAAGACACATGGCCGCCACGGATAGGCGTGTTGCCCCTAGCCATTCATTAGCAACATCAAAACCATGGTCTTCTTCACCCAGCATTTGCGATTCGTGGATGCGGCAATTATCAAAATTCAAAATAAAATTATGATAGCCTCTGTGGGAGACACTGTTATATCCCGGTTCCACAGTAAAGCCCGGCGTACCCATGTCGACTAAAAAACTGGTAATTTTCTTCTTAGGGCCACGCGGCGTATCTTCCACTCCCGAGGCAGCAAACAAAATTACGTAGTCCGCCATGTCAGCGTGACTAATAAAATGCTTAGAGCCATTGATGACAAAGTGATCGCCATCGCGCTCGGCCTTGCACTGCATCGAGCGCACATCAGAGCCCGCATTAGGCTCGGTCATTGCCAAGCAGTCAACTTTTTCACCGCGAATAGTTGGTAATAAGTAACGCTCTATCTGCTCATCTTTACAAGCCAATAGAATATTACTAGGGCGGGCAACAATGTATTGCAAGCCAAAGTTAGCCCTACCCAGTTCTTTTTCCATTAAGCAAAGCGTCAGTGAATCCAATCCACCACCACCAAACTCTTCTGGCATATTGGCCGCATAGAGGCCAAGTTCAATGGCCTTTTGTTTGATTTTCTCCACCACAGCATCATCGATTCGATTGGTTTTTTCAACCTCTGCCTCATGTGGGTAAAGCTCTTGCTCAACAAAGCTGCGAACAGAATCAATAATCATCTGCTGTTCATTTGAAAGTCCAAAATCCATAAAATTCCCCTAAATTTGATTGTGTTATATCGGCTTTATTTTTTGTTTGGAATGTGCATCACTCGTCCTTGTTGCTTGGGTGGTGATAGTTTCTGATGCTCATTCCAAATATTTTCCAGAACACCAAAAACAGGTGCAGCGATAGCGCTGGCTTTTGCCGCATTCATATCAACATGCAATAACATTTGCTCAGTTGTTGCCATTAATTCATTCGATTCACCATGAAACATCTGATGAAAAAAATGCAGGCGTTTGGCGTCAAGTCCGAGCAACTGCGTGGCGAAGTTCAGGGGCTCATCCTTCGACGCCTCTTGGTAATAATTTATATGGGTTTCAACGGTGTAAAACGATTTACCACTTTGTCTATAAGCTTCATCAATTCCAATGTAGCGAAAAAGAGCATCAGAAGCATCACCAAAAGCGTAAAGATAAAACGACTCACTCATATGGCCGTTATAATCAATCCAATCCTTTTGCACATTGGCTTGATATAGCCTCAAAGGCTCTGACAAATCATCCTTTGGCGAAAACGCTTTATACTCACGCTTTAAATAGATTTCGTTATCCATAAATTCCTTATACTTATTAAAAAAACATGTTACTTGTGGTGGATGATATAGCTATACCTTTTCCGCAATAAATTCTACATAATACGAAAATAAGCGTCGTTTGCACGGCAAATACTTGCGCCTTTGTATGGATGGAAGGCTCTATAATATCTTTGTTACTATTCGTCTTTATTTAACGCCACACTTATGTCTAATCCATACCGACAAGCCAAATTTATCTTATCCTGTCCCTCGCTTAAAAATTGCCCAGACGATCAAGGCTATGAAGTAATTTTTGCCGGCCGCTCCAATGCCGGAAAATCAAGCGCCATTAACGCATTGACGGGTCAAAAAAAATTAGCAAAAGTCTCACGTACACCCGGCCGCACACAACATTTAGTATTCTTTGAGCTTGATCAAGACCGTCGTCTGGTTGACTTACCTGGCTATGGCTATGCCAAAGTTCCTGTAAAAATCAAAGAAAAATGGCATAAAGACATGAGCGAATACTTTAAAAAGCGTGAATGTTTAAGGGGGGCAATTTTAGTTATGGACTGTCGCCACCCACTAAAGCCCTACGATGAGATGATGCTTGAGTGGTGCGTTTCCAATGAAGTGCCTACCCATATAATCCTCACCAAATCGGACAAACTAAAAAAAGGCGCTGCAAGCAATGCGCGACTTAGCGTGCAAAAAGCGGTCAAAGACTTGCCCAATGTCACTGTGCAACTGTTCTCAGCGTTGAAGAAAAGCGGGCTAGAGGAAATATGGCAACACCTTGATAGATTGTTCGAATACAACAATGAGAACTAGGAATGAGGGTTAAGCCTGACCTCTCAAACATTCAGGCTGATGACACAATCATTGTTGCCAACAACCGCCAAGCATTAGCCTTTAAACGCACAATTATCGATCAACTCGGGGCAATCAAAATGCCCAACATATACTCGCACTCCACCTTCCTAAAAAAAACTTGGTCTCAGCTCAACCCCCAGAGTTTGCTTCGTTTGCTTTCAGATCATGAACTTAGAATACTGTTTGGCGAATTAATAAATGATAGTGCAGTACAAAACCCAAACGCAGTTATAGATGAGGCAATAAAGTGTTACCGCCTGATGAAAACACACTTTATTTCAAAAGAAAAGATTGCCAATTATCATGACTCTCCAGGCGTTTTATTTGTGAACTGGATCGATAAACTCTCTCAAATAAAAAAACAATCTCAACTCATTGATTCAACCGACCTATTCCTAGAGATAAACCAATCTATTGAGAACTTAGTGCCAGCGGGTAATTATTATCATTACGGTATTAAAAAACCCACGCCAGAACAGGGCAAACTGTTTGACCTACTGCAAAGCCAAGAATTAGAATTGCCACAAGCTAACGACACCTATAAGGCGACAAGCTATCCCACCATTGAAGCAGAATTACAATCCATTGCCGAGTGGTCTAAAGAGAAAAGCACCAACAACCTACAACATCAAATTGCTGCTGTTATTCCAAATTTAGGCGAATTACAACACAAAGTGTCTTCAATTTTTGATGAAGTCTTTGGTTCGCATGCAACAGAAACTCAACAAAAACCATTTAATATCTCGCTAGGCAATTCACTTTCACAATACCCTTTAATTCGCCACTTCTTTAAAGTTATTGGTCTTTCAATTGAAATCATGAAGGGCAATGTCGAGCTTGATAGTCTTTGTCGAGTGATTCCTTCGCCTTACATTAAAGGCGCCAATCTCGAGGCCAATAACCGAAGTCTATTGATAAGTCGCTTATTAAGTCGTGGAAAGAGTGGCCTTACCACCAAGCAATTAATAGCACTAATGACCGATTGCCCAATATTGAAAGAGCAAATAATAAGCGTTAGTCAGACACAAAACAAACGACTTGCACCTTCTGAGGATTGGCTTGAGAGTCTTTATCAACTGCTTGAGATTTGGGCGTTCGGATCGGATAGAGTGCTCAGTAGTAGTGAATATCAATTATTTGAGAAATTTCAAAACGAAAGTTTAATTCTCAATAAAAACCCAGCGCTCAGGCGCCAAATGACTTTTGAGGAGTGTATTGACTTACTCAGAAAACATTTTGATGCAGTGATTTTTCAGCCCCAAGCCGGCGATGCGAACATTCACATTTTGGGTGCACTTGAAGCAGAAGGGCTTCATTTTGATGCGGTGTGGGTGTCAAACATGACAAGTGACTTCCTTCCAGGTGTTGTTAAATTTCCATTATTCATTCCTGCCAATGTTTGCAGTGAGTTTCATCTGCCCAGCTCAACATTTGACCTTATCCAAACAAATGCCGTCAGTACCCTCAATAAACTCAAGGAGTTAAGTGATAATATCAACTTCAGTTTTGCCGAAACAAACGACGGCCGAGAGCAAATTGCCACGTCGCTTTTAGACTTCGATCCTTGTGCTAAAAATACACCCTCAGCACCACAAGAGCAAGCACTGACTACTGTTGAGGACTCCTGCGCACCACAACTAAAAAACAGCGCAATCAAACAGGGCGTGCAAACGCTACAAGATCAAATGAGTTGCCCTTTCAAGGGTTTTGTTAGGCGCTTAAAAATTCAAGAGTTTGAATCCGATCATCTAGGTTTTGACAGGGCCGAGCAAGGTGTGCTGATTCATAAAATCCTAGAGACAATTTTTACGGAAATTTCAACTGCAAAAGCACTTAAAAAGCTTTCCGACGAGTCAATTAACCGACTTATCGAATCTCACACACTGAGTGCCATCGGCGCTACCGATCAAAACTATCAATCAATAGAAAAAGGTCGTATTATTCGTGTCATCAAACAATACTTAGCTCTAGAAAAACAAAGGTTAGATTTTGAGGTTGTAGCAACCGAATCCGCTGTCGAGGTGTGTATTGAGGGTTTGAGTTTCACTACCAAACTCGATCGCACGGATCAACTAGCAAATGGCGACAAACTTATTATCGACTACAAAACTGGCCAGAGTGCACTAAGTCAAATCACTGGAGAGGTAATTGAGCAGGCACAACTACCAATCTACGCGATCAGCAATGAAGTCGATGGTGTTGCTTTTGCGCAAATCAACGCCAGTGAGTGTGTTTTTAAAGCCATTGCCAGAGACAGGGAAATACTCCCTAGTAGTAAACAAGCACAAACAAAAATGCCGGACTGGGATGCGCAACTAAATACTTGGCAAGAAACACTAAGTAAAGCAAGTCTGGGCTTTCAGCAAGGTGTGGCAGACGTTTTGCCTAAAAAAAATGCTTGTGATTATTGCGACTACGACTTACTGTGTCGAGTCGAGAAAACGCTGGGTCACGGTTAGGCGCTCGCGAGCCAATTCTTGTGCAATTTGCGCTTTGTCGAGTTTCGAGATATCAATTTGTTTTAACTCGCTAACCAATTTCTCTATTGGGTAGGTATTGATTCCCAAGCAATCAAACACTTCTAATAACTGCCCAAAACGCCGCTGTCGTCGAAGTGCATCTGCGCCTAGAATGAAACTTAAGATAACATCAGCAGGCTGATTAAACAAGTATTTCGCCGTTGGGCACCACTCGGCACTTAGTTCCGCCAACTGCTGATATTCTTTAGGACACTTCAGGTGAGAACACAGGCCTTGAACAGCACCAAGATCTTGCTGATAAAGCCACAGTGAAAAACGCACGGCTTCACTGGTATCTTGTATATCGGCAATATGCAAAATGCCACCCTTTGTCGTATCGAGCATAGGGAAAAGTCTTTGAAAGGCCCCACATTCCAACAATACATCAAAAAATACAGCAGGCTTGTCGTAAGACAATGATAATGACAATTCCTTAAAAACACGTTCCGGCACAAGCGCATCAACCTCGCCAGAGGTGACCATTTCACTCATTAATTGTTTGGTTTCCTCAGCAATAAAAAAACCAAAAAGATAAAAGCGCGAAGTAAAACGCGCAACCCTTAGCACCCTGACTGGGTCTTCTTTAAAGGCCTTAGAAACGTGCCTAAGTATTTTTGATTGAACATCGCCTGCACCACCATAGGGATCTATTAAATCGCCATCTGCACTTTTGGCAATGGCGTTTATGGTCAAATCCCGTCGTGATAAATCCTCTTCAAGACTAACTGCAGTACCCGTATCAAATTCAAAACCGGTATAGCCAGCGCTCACTTTACGCTCAGTGCGAGCTAGGGCGTATTCCTCGTGGGTTTTAGGGTGTAGAAAAACAGGAAACTCTTTTCCAACTTGTCGATACCCCAAAGACAGCATCTCTTCGGGAGAGGCGCCTACAACCACGTAATCATTTTCAGTATTAATGTCGGCAATACCCAGCAACGCATCTCGAACTGCGCCGCCTACCAGATATATTTCCATGATTATTCGTTGAAAATTTGAAGAGGTCTCTTATAATACACGAATGGATAATAAGAATATATTAACACCTGAAGCCTTTCACATCACCCAAGAGTGCGGCACAGAACCACCGTTCACTGGCAAATATAACAGCCACTATGAAACGGGCGATTATCACTGTATCTGTTGTGATGCTGTACTGTTTGAATCTGATACAAAATTTGACTCCGGTAGTGGCTGGCCAAGTTTTTATGAGCTTGCAAATAACAACTGCATTCGGCAAATTGAAGACGACTCTCTAGGTTATGTCAGAATCGAAGTTCGCTGCGCTGGGTGTGACGCACATCTAGGTCATGTTTTCCCCGATGGACCGGCACCTACTGGAAAGCGCTACTGCATTAATTCTGCCGCACTTAATTTTTCCGAGAAAAAATGAAACCAATTGCAATCGCCCTCACTGGCGCCTCCGGTATGCCTTACACGCTCACTCTTATTCGTGAGTTAATTCGCACGGAAGAGGTGATCTACATCATGATTTCTCAAGCAGGCAGTACAGTCATTAGCATGGAAACGGACCTACGCCTCGGCAGCAGCACCGCAGAAATTGAGCAAAATCTATGCGATTACTTTGGCGCTAAAGAAGGTCAATTCCAAGTCTTTTCAAAAAACCAATGGACGGCACCGGTCGCTTCTGGCTCTAACCCACCTCGAGCAATGGTGGTTTGCCCTTGTACCATGAGCACCCTCGCTGCGATCGCCCATGGCCACGCCGATAATCTCATGCACCGCGCAGCCGATGTAGTCATCAAAGAAGGTAAAAAACTTATTTTGGTGCCTAGAGAGACCCCTTATTCAGCTATTCATTTAGAAAACATGCTGAAGCTTGCGCGCTTAGGCGTATCGATTATTGACGCAAATCCTGCTTTTTATCAAAAGCCAGAATCAATAGATGACTTGGTTAATTTCGTTGTTGCAAGAATTCTCGACCATCTCGACATCGAGCACGATCTGTTGCCACCATGGCAAGCCGACTAATTAATTGATTTAATCGTTAGTAAGCTGCCTGTATATTTACCTGTTGGAATCGTCTTAATTGGCAAAGTGGTCAGCAAATTATAGATTCTCTTATCTGTTGAGTTGAGTTTTCTTGCATTTGATAACCTCCATTCCCACTCTATCTCATCCGCCCTGTCTGGATATGATTGGGCGCCCAATAGTGACGTTAATGACCAATAAAAATACTCGGTTGCCATGCAGTTATAATTGCATGAGTCATCATCATAAGTGTACCATGCCCCCGCAGGGTAACGACTAGGTATATCAAAAAACTGCCCGCCCCTCGCTTTATCCATTGCCTTGGTTAGCTCGCTACCTGGATCTTCACCGTACTTATTTGGGTAGGCATTGGCGTAACCTACGTGAGTGATTAAATGTAGTACTTCCTCAAGGGTAGCATCAAAACCACCTTCGGCACTAGAGCCTTCAGGTCGAGTTTCTTCAGCAAATAAATTTTGTCCAAAATCTTGGCTGTCATCAAAGTCATCATTAGGAAATTCTGTATCTTCCTCAGATTCATCAACAACCATGTACAAGAAGCCATTATGCCCATGGATAGCGTCAATCACTTTTGGATCGTCGGCCTTTCCATCTTGATCGTTATCCAGATACTCGGCCATAACACTGGCTGCATGCATCATTTTTGTATCAGACACACCGTCCGTCGCTATAATGGGGATACCAAAAACATCAATTTGTTTTGTGTAATCCGCCCATACCGCACTCGAAATCAGACACAGAATAATTAACAGTAGTTTTATTACCTTATTCACTTTTTCTCCCATAGCTTAAAAAGATTTTTATACTGAACTGAGTAGTGAATTATGATGCCGAATAAATCACTATATATGTCTCATTATGATCCAAATATTATAACCATGAAACCTAGTATGCACAGAAAAACTGCAAAGCCTTTTTTGAGTTTTTTGCTGTCTACTCTATGGGTAACTTTAGCGCCAAGTGGTGCAAATAACACGCTTGCTACAACAATACTAAATAACGCCTTCAAGTTTATAAAGCCTAAATCACCTGTAGCAGCCTCAACATCAATTCCCGCTATCATAAAGCCAACACTACCAGCAATGGCAATCGGCATACCAACCGCCGCAGAGGTGGCAATAGCGTTTTTAATAGCAAGATTGTTGTAAACCAAAAATGGCGTTGTCATTGTTCCTCCGCCAATACCCACAATCGCTGACACTAGGCCGACAATATAACCAACAATCATCCAAACCCAGCGCGCTAAATTGTCGGCATGTCCCGATGCGCTGACGCCAAACCACATAATCAAGGCAATACTAATTTCAAAACAAGCAAAAAATATGCGCATAAAGTCAAAGCTCATCTGTTTTGCAGCAAATGCGCCACAATAGGCACCGAGCAAAATAGTCGGCGTCAATTTAATAAAATATCGCCAAATAATTGCACCATGCCGGTGATGTGCATAGACACTGGAAATCGAAGTGAAGACAATTGCCGCAAGGGCGGTACCGACAGCTGTGTGCATTAAAACCGATTGATCGGTAGTTGGCGCTAACAGGTAGAGCAAAACCGGCACCATAATCAAACCGCCGCCAACACCCAGCAGGCCAGCGACAAAACCTGCAAAGGCACCCAGAAATAATAAAGGAATAATTTCAGCCATTAGTCAGCCCAGTTAACAATGCTGTCATTATATAACCAGACTTAGTCTTGACAAGGCGCGTTGTTTAGATGGCAGGCTTGTTTCTCGACGCGAACTCGAAAGCCTGATCGATTGCATCAGCAGACCAGCCCATCAGAGCCAAGGATCCGCTAATCTGAGCAGCCGTCTTCCCCTCTCTTTATAGTTGTACTTCATAAGTCGCACATACTTATTCAAATTTTTGAATGCCATCATACCACGCCCATATTGCCTCCTAAGAATGAATCCAATTTAGT
>JBBWVR010000072.1:0-1763 GCA_050256315.1 Gammaproteobacteria bacterium
ACAATGAATAATTATGAACCCCGCCAGGCCCGGAAGGGAGCAACGGTAATAGTTTTTTCTTGTGTTGGATTCTATTCTCGGCACTACTTACACCACAATTGTTAAACCGACATTCATGAGTGAGCACTACCAAGTTTTAGCACGAAAATACCGACCTCACACCTTTGAAGAACTGGTTGGTCAAACACACACTGTTAAAACCTTAGTCAATGCCCTCAATAACAACACCCTTCACCACGGATTTTTATTTACTGGCACAAGAGGTGTAGGCAAAACAACTATCGCCAGAATTTTTGCCAAATCGGTTAATTGCGAGCAAGGTATAAGCGCCAATCCATGCGGCAAATGCGCGACTTGCATAGAAATCGACAAAGGCCAATCAATTGATCTAATCGAGCTAGATGCAGCCTCGCATACGGGTGTGGATCATATGCGCGAAATCCTAGAAAATGCGCAATACCTGCCCACCAAGGATCGCTTTAAAGTCTACTTAATTGACGAAGTACATATGCTCTCAAAGAGCAGCTTTAATGCCCTTTTAAAAACCCTTGAAGAACCACCTAGGCACATTAAATTTTTATTGGCCACTACCGATCCCCAGAAATTACCCATTACTGTTCTGTCGCGCTGCCTACAGTTCAATCTTAATAAGCTTACACACGATGAAATTCTGTCCCAACTGAAATTTATCATGGGCTCTGAAGGCCTGGACTATGAAGAGTCTGCGCTGTCCAAAATTGCTGATTTTGGCAACGGCTCTATGCGTGACGCCCTTAGCCTGCTTGATCAGTCAATCTCTTTTGGCAATGGCAGTGTTTTAGAGAAAGACATCAAGGCCATGCTAGGTCTTGTTCAACACGATGATATTGTTGAACTTACCACTCTTCTTATTGAAAAAAAGCCGGCTGAAATCATCGTTTTTGTTAGAAAGCTCGCTCATCAAGGAGAAAACTTAAGCAACGCGTTGAAGGATTTAACCTCTCTTATTCATCAAATTTCAATCGCCCAAATCTTGCCTAATAATGCCGAGAGCTCTAAGGAGGTGCACGCTCTTGCAAATCAGATTTCTGTTCATGATTTACAGTTGTATTACCAAATAGCCATTAACGGCCAGAGGGATCTTATTCATGCGCCAAGTGAACAAGTAGGCCTGGAAATGACACTGTTAAGAATGATTGCTTTTCATTCTGAGCATGAGGATGAAAAAAAAACTCTAAAAATCGACCTCAAAGCTAACAAGAAGACCAAGGTCGCAGTAGAGAAAAAAAGTGAGAAAAAGTCAGTAGTAAAAATCGCGACAGCCTCCAACCCACCAAAAGCCATAAAAGACAAAACCGAGGTAGAGCCGATAGAGATTGCCACTACTAAGGCAAATAGCACACCAATCAACAATCAATCCGATTGGGAGGGTTTAATTCAGCAACTGCCCTTTAAAGGTGCGGCAAAAATGTTGGTTAAGAACACACTTTTCACTCAATTTAAAGACAACAAACTAACACTGACACTTGACTCAAGCTTTAGTAATTTATTAACAGCGAACACACAAAAAGCTATTGAAACAACGCTATGTGCGCATTTCAGCACAATCAGCGTTATCATCAAATCTGGCGAAACAAACAACAAGTCACTGGCACAAAAAGAAAATGCTGCTGAAAAAGAGCAGCGCCAAGAATTAGAAACAAATTATCTCAACGACGAAGGCGTTAGAGCTCTTGAGAAAGCCTTGAATACCAAGGTTGACGTTAAATCAATCAGATCCCTAG
>JBBWVR010000073.1:0-11017 GCA_050256315.1 Gammaproteobacteria bacterium
TTTTAGTCTTGAGACCTTTGCACTAACCATTGTAGATTTGATAGTAGAATTATCATTGTTTTACAAGGGGTGTTTTTAAAAGTTTTACTTCTTGTTTGGCGAAAAACCCCTCAGTCTCAGTGTTCGTGATGATGGTTGTGATGGTGTTCGTAAGTTGCCATTAATTCGGTCATTTGATCGGCAAAGAGGTCATTAAACTGCTCGTCCTTGAGGATGGTTTCTGGGTGTCCTTTGCAGCAAATGTGATGATAAAGACAAAGTACTTGGCTGGACTCTTTCATTACCCGGTGCAAATCGTGCGAGACCATCAGGATTGCGCAGTTCTGTTGTTGATGAATGTCTTGGATCAATTGATAAAGTTGCATTTGGCCGTCAACATCTAGGTTTTGTGCGGGCTCGTCTAAAATTAAAACATTTGGCTTATTCATCAAGGCCCGCGTCAACAGAACCTTTTGTAATTCACCACCCGACAAATCTTTTAGGGGTGAGTTAAGCAACGACGCAACCCCCGTTGTTTCTGCAGTTTCTTTGATAAAAGACTTTTCTACCTTTAGGTTGAGTGTTAAGAAGTCCACAACAGAAATCGGAATAAAAGGATTGGGGGTAAACAGTTGCGGTGTATAGCCAAGGCGCATTGATTTGGCGCGTTTAATTTTTCCACTGTCCTGTTTAATTAAGCCCAATAACACTTTAATCAAAGAGCTTTTGCCGGCACCGTTTGGCCCAATCAAGGTGATAAACTCACCCGGTTGAAGGGTAAAGCTGACGTCATCAAGTATTTTTTTCCCTTGATGAGTTAAGGTGATATTTTGGGCGGTGATTAGCGCGTCTAACATGCTAATATTTTATAGCTTATCGGAGCTTAAAACGATTGCTTTATGCAATGGCGTGCCAAGAATATTGGTAAAATTCTACTATGGCTCAACAACTTATTTTAGTCGACGGATCTGCATTTTTGTTCCGCTCGTATTTCTCAACACTTTCTCAAAATTTAAGCAACGATTCTGGCTTTCCAACCGGAGCGATGTTTGGTGTCGTTAACGCTATAAAACATCTGCAACGCAAATACAATGGCGCAAAAATAATTATGATTTTTGATGCCAAGGGTTCAAATTTCCGTCACGAGATGTATTCTGAATACAAGGCGCATCGCAAGCCTGCCGAGGATGACTTGATTGTGCAAATCGAGCCGCTGTATAAAATGGTTCGAGCGATGGGCTTTCATTTTCTTTGTGTTGATGGCGTTGAGGCGGACGATGTGATTGCGACTTTGGCGACACAAGCTGATGCAAAAAATACAGAAACTATTGTTGCCAGTGGTGATAAAGATTTGTTTCAACTGGTGAGTAATAATGTCAAGCAGCTAGATATGAAGGGCAAACTTTATGATAGCGCCCTTGTCAAAGAAAAAATGGGTGTAGAGCCGCATCAAGTTTCTGACCTATTGGCGCTTACCGGCGATAGTGCTGATAATATTCCAGGGGTGCCCAGTGTTGGACCAAAGACTGCTGCCAAATGGCTTGGCACGTATAGTGATCTTGCAGGTGTTAAAGCTAATGCTGATAAAGTAGGCGGCAAAGTAGGTGAAAAGCTGCGTGCATCCTTTGATCTTTTGGAGCTGTCAAATAGGCTGGTACAACTTAAATTTGATGTCGAAATCCCGATTGATATTTTCTCCGACGAGCCCGGTGAGGATTCAGCAACACTTGCCGCGCTCTATCAAGAATATGGCTTTTCTATGTGGCTAAGACAATTGGGTGATGTTGGACAGGCGCCGGCAATAGTCCAAGCTGAAGCACCCGTAGAAGTGGAAGAGAAAGCGGCTGAGAATAGTGCATTGCTGCAAAGCTACTCGCAACACCTTGTCCTGAGTCAAGGTGATTTTGACGATTTATTGGAGCAATTATCAACCTGCAAATCGTTTGTCTTTGACTTGGAGACCAATAGTCTTGATTATATGGAGGCACAAATTGTTGGCTTCGTTTTTTTAATCGACAAGCAAAGTTACTATCTACCGGTTGCACATGACTACATAGATGCACCAACACAATTATCAAGGCAAGCGACTTTAAAATCTCTCAAGCCCATTCTTGAAAATGCAGAGATTGGTAAAATTGGCCAAAATTTAAAATATGATGCCCATGTGTTGGCCAACGTTGATATCGATTTAAACGGTATTGTTGACGACACCATGGTTAAGTCGTACTGCCTTAATTCGGTGGCAACGCGACACAATATGGATGACTTGTCTGAGTTTTACTTGGGCCATACAACCATACACTTCTCTGATGTCGCTGGCAGCGGTAAAAAACAACTCAGTTTTAACGAGGTCAGCCTTGACCAGGCAGCGCCATATGCATGTGAAGACGTTATTGTTACCCATGAGCTGAATAAAGTTCTAGAAGAAAAAATTGGGCAATTTCCCAAACTACAAGCCCTTTACCAAACACTGGAATTGCCATTGGTGAAAATCATGTTCAAGCTTGAGCGCAATGGCGCACTGATTGATGTGGCTTCTTTGTACAATCAGCAAGTGCAAATCAAATCTGAGATGGCCAAGATCCAAGCGCAAGCTTTTGACATTGCAGGTGTTGAGTTTAATTTAGAGTCGCCAAAACAAATTCAGCAAATACTCTTTAGTGAAGAGGGTTTGGGTCTTGAACCAAAGAAGAAGACACCAAAGGGTCAGCCATCCACCAACGAGGAGGCGCTGAAATTGCTCAACCATCCTTTGGTGGACCTAATCATGTCTTATCGAACACTTACTAAGTTAAATTCGACCTACCTTGAAGCTTTGCCAAAGCAAATTAACGCCCGCACGGGGCGTTTGCACACATCATATCATCAGGCGGTAACAGCCACTGGGCGACTGTCTTCTTCGAAGCCTAACTTGCAGAATATTCCGATTCGCTCTGAGCAGGGCGCGCGCATTCGCAGTGCTTTCGTAGCAAGCGAGGGCAATATCATCGTTGCCGCAGACTATTCTCAAATTGAGCTGAGGATTATGGCGCATATTTCTAAAGATAAAAATCTTGTAGAGGCCTTTAATAACAATGTCGATGTCCATAGTGCAACCGCTGCGCAAATGTTCGGTACGCCGCTGGATAAAGTAAGCAAAGATCAGCGTCGCAATGCCAAGGCAATTAACTTTGGTCTGATTTATGGCATGAGCGCGTTTGGATTGGCCAAGCAAATTGATGTTTCGCGTACCGAGGCGAAAGAGTATATCGATGCCTATTTTGAAAATTATCCCGGCGTTCTGAAGTATATGGATTCCACCAAAGAAAAAGCCAAAGAGTTGGGCTTTGTCGAGACGATTGAAGGGAGGCGACTGTACTTGCCGCAAGTCAATGCTAAGAATAAGATGCTGCAACAGCACGCCCTTCGCACGGCAATTAACGCACCGATGCAAGGATCTTCAGCCGACATTATTAAAAAAGCAATGCTGGATATTCAAACGTGGATCGACAGCGAGAATAACGGCGTCAAGATGCTAATGCAAGTGCACGATGAGTTGGTGTTTGAAATGCCTGTTGACAAAGCGCAGGCCTATGCAGAGGTGATTCGTACCAAGATGGAAGATGCCGTAGAGCTTGATATTCCACTGGTTGTTGATGTCGGCATTGCCGATAACTGGCAAGAGGCGCATTAAGCTATGCTAAATGTGGAGCCTTAAGCGGACATTTTAAGAATTTAGCGTCTAGATAAACTAAAATGTTGACTATATTCAGTCGAAATAAACCCTACAGGTGATATGAAAGAGCAGTTACAAGAATTACTTATTCAAAGTTTGAGCGCATTGTTGGCTGAAGGTGTTATTAGTGAATTGCCGACTCAAGTTCGATTGGATCACACCAAAGACAAGGCACACGGTGATTACGCAACAAATGTTGCCTTGATGTTGTCCAAGCAAGCAAAGTGTGCGCCCAAGGTGCTGGCTGAACAAATCATTGCTAAGCTCAGTGATTCGTCGCTAATCAGAAAAACCGAGATTGCCGGCCCTGGATTTATTAACTTCTTTTTGTCTGCAGCGACAAACAACGCTGTAGTCACTGAGATTTTAACCTCCGCCGATGACTATGGACTTTCCAATGTGGGAGAGGGAAAAAGAGTCTTGCTAGAGTTTGTTTCCGCTAATCCAACTGGCCCATTGCATGTCGGCCATGGTCGAGGTGCGGCATATGGTGCAACGATTGCCAATCTTATGCGAGCTGTGGGTTTTGAGGTTGATAACGAATATTATGTCAATGATGCCGGTAGGCAGATGGACATTCTAACCGTCAGCATCTTCCTGCGCTATTTGTCTATTTTTGGTGAGGAATTAAGATTCCCTGATAATGGCTACCAGGGTGATTACATCCAAGATATTGCAAAAAATGTTGTCGCTGAGTATGGCGAGCGTTGGCGCAAAAGTGCCGATGAATTGTTTGAAGATATTTGTAAAGACGAAGCCGAAGGTGGTGACAAGGAGGCACACATCGATGCCCTTGTTGCTCGCTCTAAGCAATTATTGGGCGAAGGTTATCAAGCTGTTTTCAGGGTGGGCATTGATTTAATTTTGGGCGGCATTAAAGACGATTTAGCCGAATTTGGTGTTGACTATCAGCAATGGTTTTCAGAGCAGTCGCTGATTGACAGTGGCTTGGCAAAAAGCACTACCGATACTTTGCAAAGCACTGGCCACATCTATGAAAAAGATGGCGCTTTGTGGTTTAAGACCACGGATTACGATGACGAGAAAGATCGCGTGGTTGTCAGAGAGAATGGTATTCACACCTATTTCGCCTCTGACATCGCTTACCATTTGGAAAAATTTGATCGCGGTTACGACAAGGTCATCAATGTTTGGGGCGCTGATCATCATGGCTATATTGCCAGAGTTAAGGCATCTATTGCGGCGCTTAACCATGACCCTGACAAGCTAGAAATTTTGTTGGTGCAATTTGCTAATTTGTATCGCGGCGGCAAAAAAGTAAAAATGTCGACTCGTAGTGGCTCGTTTGTGACGCTTGAAGAGCTGCGCAATGAAGTCGGTAACGATGCTGCGCGTTTTTTCTATGTGATGAGGAAATCAGAACAGCATATGGATTTCGATCTTGATTTGGCCAAATCAAAGACCAATGAAAACCCTGTTTTTTATATTCAATATGCACACGCTAGGATTTGTTCGGTGCTTAGACAAGCCGGCGAAAAAGAAATTACAGTGAATACTAGTCATGCAGATTTATCACTGCTTGTTGAAGATAGCGAAAAATCTTTGTTAAAAGAACTGAGCCGTTATAAGAGCATAGTAGAGTCATCGGCATTGCAATATGAGCCACATCAGTTGGCGTATTATCTGAAAGATTTGGCGTCGTATTTTCATAGCTACTACAACGCTTGCCCTTTCTTGGTAGACGATGTGTCGCTGACACAGGCGAGACTTGCCTTGATTATCGCCAGCAAACAAGTACTGGTGAATGGTTTGTCTTTATTAGGGGTGAGTGCGCCAGAATCAATGTGAATGAGGCCTTTGCTACAATTTCGACTGACCAAAAACAAAGAGATCAGGCGCTCAATATCCACGATTCTTTTATCGTCCAAGCGCCAGCAGGTTCCGGAAAAACTGAATTACTGACCCAGCGCTATTTAAGTCTTTTGAGTGAAGTTGGACAGCCAGAAAGTATTTTGGCGATGACCTTCACTAACAAAGCGGCAGATGAACTCAAACATCGTGTTTTGCGGTATTTGGGTGATGCAAGTCTAACCCCACCCCAAGAGCCACACAAACTTAAAACTTTTGAATTGGCCAATATGGCGCTTGCACAATCTCAAAAACAAGGCTGGGATCTTTTAAATAATCCGTCTCGAATCAAAATAAGCACGATCGATGCACTCTCGAGTTTGATTGTCTCAAAATACCCAACGGTTGAGCAACTCATCCCGCCAAGAGTAATGGCCGATCGTTATGAGTATGAGGCGCTTTATCGAAGTGCAGCAGAAAATACTTTTAAGCTCTTAGAAGACGATGAGTTTCAAGAATCGATTGCCAGTGTGTTGTTGCATTTGGACAATCATGTTGAGAAGTTTTATCGACTTTTGACACAAATGCTTGCCAAGCGTGAGCAATGGCTACCAAGGCTTTATCAACAAGGTGTACTTGAGATTGATGTATTAGAGCGAACTGCACAACAAATCATTAGTGAGCATTTGCTAAAATTAGGTGTCATTACCTCAAGTTTTTTTGATGAGGTATTTTTTGTAGCAATACAAGAAAATGATTTGGTTGTAAGTGAATTACCAGAAACTAATGTTGATGCGTTAGATGCTTGGATTGGACTGGCAAACTTATGCCTGACAGCAAAAGGTCAGTGGCGCAAAACCGTTAACAAGAGGCAGGGATTTGATCCTGCGTTAAAAGAGCAAAAACAAGCTTTTATTGCAACGCTTGAAAGGCTCAGCTCTGAGGATGAATTAAGAGAAGTTTTGTTTGAGTTGACTTTATTGCCAGATTTGCATCATAACGAAGCAGACCATCAAGTTTTGAAAAATATCAGTCAAGTATTGAAACTTGCTGTTGCCCAATTAAAACTTTTATTTACAGCCAATAATGCCTTCGACTTTGCCGAGGTGGGCCTCAATGCGTCAGAAAAATTGAATGACTTAGTAGGGGTTACTGACGTTGCTTTATTTCTAGATTATAAAATTGAGCATTTGTTAATTGATGAGTTTCAAGACACCTCTTATTCGCAATTTTCTTTAATAGAAAAACTACTGTCTAATTGGCAGGATGATTCTGGAAAAACCCTGTTTTTAGTAGGCGATCCAATGCAATCTATTTATCGTTTTAGAGAGAGTCAGGTGGGTATCTTCATTCAGGTGAAAGAAAACGGTGTTGCCGACATTAGACCAAAATACCTGAAACTTAACACCAATTTTAGATCAATCAAGAGCATTGTTGATTCTAGCAATCGATATTTTTCAGCTATTTTCCCCAGCAATGATAATGTTATTAATGGTGCTATTCACTACGCCCATTCTCAGTCGATTTCGGAGACAGTTGATGACAACGCTGTTCGTTTTTATCCATTTTTATCTGATATGGCTCAACAAGAGGCGATGCAAGTATGCGAGATTGTTAAAGACGCACTCGCTGAAAACGCCGTCGATGAGGTGGCGATTTTGGTTCGATCAAGGAGCCATCTTGACGGCATTATTAACGCCTTTCAATTAAACGATATTGATTATGAGGCCGTTAAAACAACCACACTACGCTCACATTTATTCACTCGAGACCTGCTCAGTTTGGCACGAGCCATGCTATCACTTGGTGATAAACTTGCGTGGCTAGCACTGCTTCGATCTCCCTGGTGTGGCTTATTACTTAAGGATTTACTAATCCTTGGCGAGTCTGACGAGATGACTGTTTATCATCAATTAAGCGACACCAATACCATTGAGAATTTGAGCAATGACGCAAAACAGTGTGTACAAGGTGTGTGGCCAATTCTTGCCAGAGTAATTAAAAGTGATGGGCGATTTTCTTTTGTTGAGCGCTTTAGTGACGCGCTAGACGCGCTTGAGCCACATAAAAGCTTAAGCGCTGAAAAACGCAGTATTAAATCGCAATTTCTTGGTATTTTGCACCATTGTGAATCCCGTGATAGTTTGGTACTTGAACCAATAGAAGCAATGCTTGCAGAGTTGTACGCCCCTTCCCGCTCAGCGCGAGTTAAACTAATGACTATTCATCAGGCCAAAGGACTGGAGTTTGATATTGTCATCATGCCGGGGCTTGGTAAGGCAGGAAAATCAGACACATCTCCGCTTGTGCAATTAAAAGCTTTAGCCAATAGAGATTTGTTGCTAGCGCCGATTAAATCGGCATTTGACAAAAATGAAAGTAAAACTTACGCCTATCTCAAGCACCTTGATAAAAAACAAAATCATTTTGAAATGATGCGACTGCTGTATGTTGCAATGAGTCGTGCAAAAAAGAAAATCCATTTGCTGGGGCATGTGAATAAGGAGGGCGAGTCGACGAAGAACACCTTATTGAATTTTATTTTGCCTTTTTTCAAAAACTCAATGGACATACCGGTGGCGCCCACTGAACATGCGAGGAAAAACGCTGTATCTCCTAAGTTAGTGCGCTATGAGCCTTCCTCCGGCGCTGAAGATATTGATACTGAAATTGCTGATGAATCGTTTAATTTGTCAAAAAATATTGATTTACTGTATCAAAGTGCCCTGGGTACAATTGTCCATCACTATCTTGAGTTTGAGATTTTTGCACCCGATGAAAAAAGCGTAGAAATGAAGTTATTACAGCTTGGCGTGCCGAGTAAATTGCGCGGTCTTCAAGGTAACACAATATTGAAATTATTGGATAACACTAAAAAAGATTCGACATTCGATTGGCTCTTTCAAAAAAGAGACAGCACTCAAGTCGAGGCAGAGTTTGGCAGTGCCGACAGCTCAATTATTATTGATCGGTTGTTTGTTGAGAAGGGCACTTTGTGGATTGTCGACTTCAAAACCGCCTTGCCAGCCCTTGGAGAGTCAACAGATGTTTTTATTGAACGTATAAAAAAACAACATCAAGAACAACTGCATCACTACCAAAGTGTTCTTGAAGGTATTTTTCAACTACCTGCAAAAGCGGCAATATATTGCCCCTCCATTCCCAAGTTGATTTGTCTATAAAGTCGAAAATGACTAGACAACACTGAGCATTCACCCTATGATTGGCAGCATTTTATAAGTCTATTTTTTACAATGAGCGAACCTAGCAATATTATCGGCTGGCATGACTATAGTGAGAGTTTTGGCGGCAAGAAAATAACAACCATTAATCCGGTTGTTCAAAGTGGCTCTACTGTTTTGTTTGACAACTACGAAGACATGCTTGCGGCGCAAAACGGAGAATATTCTGGTGTAACTTATGGAACAGGCGGTTTAACAACACAAAAAGCCTTTGAAGAGGCGCTTTGCCAGCTTGAGAATGGTTACACGACAAAGGCCTTTCCTTCGGGCATTAGTGCAATTATCAACACCTTCATGGCCTTTACTCAGAGCGGCGATGAAATCTTACTTAGTGATAATGTCTATGGCCCAACAGCAAGATTTTGCTACACAGTTTTAGCAAAATACGGCATTAAGATCACTTCGATTTCTGCTGATATTGGCGCTGAAATTGAAGCGAAAATTAGCGATAAAACAAAGTTGATTTTTCTTGAGTCACCAGGCTCAAATACGTTCGAGATTCAAGATATTCGTGCGATTGCAAAAATTGCAAGTGAAAGAAATATCATTACTGTGATTGATAATACTTGGGCAACACCGCTACACCTCAAACCACTTGACCTGGGTGTTGATGTGTCTATTCACTCAGCCACCAAATACATTTGTGGTTATTCTGACTTATTGATGGGCGTTGCAACGGTCAACAAGAAATACGCCGCTATTTTTGACGCCTTTTATCACAGCCTGGAAAACTACACCAACCCCCACGATTGTTATTTGGCTTTGCGCGGACTGCGGACATTGGAGGTGCGCCTTAAGGCGCATGAAAAATCTGCCTATGAAATTGCACGATGGCTAGAGGGTCATCCACTGGTGGATAAAGTCATACATCCTGGGTTGCCATCTCACCCACAACACGATTTATGGCAACGAGATTTTACGGGCGCAGCAGGTCTTTTCGCCTTCACGTTTAAGGAGGATTACGCTGTTGAGAAAATTGGCGCTTTTGTTAATTCGCTGCAGATGTTTGGACTTGGCTTTAGCTGGGGAGGCTTTAAAAGTTTAATCACTGCCGGCAAGTTCAAGCGCGGCGGTAAGTGGAGTCACGATGCTAAACATTTGATTCGTCTTAATATTGGTCTTGAAAACGCAAACGACCTTAAGGCAGACTTGGTGTCAGCTTTCCAAAATCTCTAAACCGAGGCTTCAGTTCACTCTCTTATCATTAAGAACGGTGATGCGCTGCATATGGCGAATGTTCGGTAGATAATCACAAACGGCGTAGTGGTGAGTGATACGGTTGTCCCAGATGGCAACCGAGTTATTGCGCCAGCGAAAACGCACTTGAAACTCCGGCTTAGCCATATGTAGATATAAATATTGCAGAATTCTATCACTCTCGCCTTGAATCATGCCAACGATATTGCGGGTAAAAGACTGATTGACATTGATATATTTGAGGCCTGAGACAGGGTGTGTATCGATAATTTTATGCACTGCTGAGCCGGTGTCTTTGAGCGCGTTATTGACTGCTTCAATGCCGCCTTTTTTGTAAAAATCGTTTCTAAAAGTGCCCATATCGTGCATTGCCTCCAGTCCTTCAAGGTGCATCTTCCACGCATCTGGCAAATTGTCATAAGCCGCACTGGTACTTGCCCAAAGCGTATCGCCACCGATTTCTGGCACATCAACGCCGTGCAAAATTGAGGTAAATGGGGGGTTGGCTTTAAAGGTCAGGTCTTTGTGCCAGTCGTTGGTGTCAGGGATGCTGCCACCACCACTTTTTAAAAGTACGATATTTTCGTAACCTTCAACGTGTGGATAAACTGGGTGAGGCGGCTCTGGCTCGCCAAAACTCTTGGCCAGTTGTAGATGCACCTCAGGCGTTATGTCTTGATCGCGAAAAAAAATGACCTGGTTGTCAATAAGCGCATCATAGATCTCATCGCAAGCATCGCTAGTTAACTCCCTATTCAGGGAAATTCCTGAAATTTCAGCACCAATTGCGCCAGTAATTTTTTCTATCTTAAGCATGATTTACCCCCCACGAAAAGAATGAGACTTTAAGCTAAATGTTGAAAAAAAGCAATGATTATTTATCGCTATGGTTTATGCTAATTAAGTGTCATGTTTTAGCCACCATAGCAGCACTCCCAGTTGTAATATCAATAAGGGAATGACCGCTAAAAGGGTAACACCCCAGCCATAATTGAAAACAAACCAGCCGGCAGAAAGTGCTGCAATGGCTTGAAAACCAAATACCAGAAAATCGTTAAAGATCGGAAGAGCGTCG